>NZ_JALKAU010000004.1:0-203 GCF_023015735.1 Gelidibacter sp. F63206 | reverse complement strand
GCCCAGGGACCACAAGGTGATCCAGGCCCAATGGGCCCTCAAGGACCGGCGGGTGCAGACGGTATTGATGGTAATGACGGAGCCCAAGGACCACAAGGTATTCAGGGAGAGACCGGTCCAGCAGGACCTCAGGGACCAGCAGGAGCCGATGGTATTGATGGTAATGACGGAGCCCAGGGACCACAAGGTGATCCAGGCCCAAT
>NZ_JALKAU010000039.1:0-32767 GCF_023015735.1 Gelidibacter sp. F63206 | reverse complement strand
GTCATCTGCTATGGCTATTTTGATGTTCATATATAGTTTTTTTGATTGGACAAAGTCTAAATTTCGATAATTATTAACGGTTTTTCTATACGTCAAACGTCGTATTTGTGATCTGCAATGGTATCTCTATATTGACTTTGGTTCCCTTGTTATTAATTGATTCAATCGAAATTTCAGCGCCAATTTCGTTTGCTCTTTTATTCATATTGTTTAGGCCATTACCCATTGTTACAGTTTCCGTATCAAATCCTTGGCCATCATCTGATATTGAAATTTTTAATTGTTGATTGTCCAACTGAATTTTAATGGCAATACGTTGTGCGTTGGCATATTTGAGGGCATTGTTCATTGCCTCCTGAATAATTCGGTAGATATTCATCCCGTCAACAGAAGTAAATTTGATTCCGGTATTCAGCCCATCATCCGATTCAAAACTAAAGATTACATCTTCTGAGGTTGTATTCGCTTTATCAACAAAATTGGAAATACGGATCTGCAAATCCTCCAAAGAGATTTCATTTTTATTCATGGCCCAAATGGTGTCCCGCAGCTCATAGATGGTGGTGGTCGTGAATTCGCTAATAAACTTCAGTTTGGCACTCAACTTATCAGGTAATTGAAAGCCGTACTTAAGATTGTCCAAAGACGAAATAATAAAGGTCAATTGTGCGCCAATATTGTCATGCAAATCTCTGCTGATACGTAAACGTTGTTCCTGCAACCGGTTTTGGGTTTCAATTTTAATCAAAGCATCCTTGAGTTGATTTTCCTTTTGAAGTTGGCGATTTTTAAGCTTCTGTTGATTGTAAAATAGCAGTCCCAACAGGGTCAATACTACTGCTAAGCCAAGTAGCCCAACAATATAGCTGTTCTTTTTACTCAAATCGAGTTCCTTTTCAGCTATATCAGCACGTTGGGAAAGAATCTCTTTTTCCTTTTTCTCGGTTTGATATTCAATTTCCAATTTTGCCACTTTACTATTGGTTTCGATATTGAGAAGACTATCCTTTAAATTGGCATAATTTTTAAAATAGTAAAGGGCGGTTTTTGTATCATTTTTGGCTTCGTAATATTGGGAGTACATATTTAAAGCAGTTTCAATATCCACCGCTGCTTTAGATATACTGGCGTAATGATAAGCACTATCAATATAGATTTTCGCATCATCAACACGACCATTTTCCAATAAAATTTGAGCCATATTATTATAGCTCGCGCCAACACCTGCCAGATTCCCAATTGCCCTTTCCATACTTGCTGATTGATTAAAATAAGCCATTGCCGAATCAATCTCCTGCATATAATAAAAAACGGCTCCAACATTGTTGACAGACTCGGCTATTCCCTTTTGGCTTTTGAGAGAAATTTCAATCGCCAATGAATTTTTAAAGTAGTTGAGGGCTTTATCCAATTCGCCATCATTAGCATACAGTATGGCAATGTTGTTATAAGCATCAGACATTCCTTTTTGGTTGTTTTCCTTTTCAAATATAGTTATGGCCTTTAAATGATTTTCGATCGCATTAGAATTCATTCCCAAATAACTATACACCATTCCAATATTATTGGTAACCGTAGCCTGTTCAATCACGGCATTTTCCTTTTCGTATATATCTAAGGCCTTTAAGTACGCAATAAGGGCGTCTTCATAATTGCCCAAACTACGGTTGCTGGCGCCAATATTATTATAGGCAGAGGCCAAAGCAAACTCGTCTTTAGCATTTGCCAGCCCCTCTTCCGATAAGGCTTTCGCCTTTTGAAATTGGCCTAAATCTCGGTAAACGATTCCTAAATTATTTTTTGAGAGGGCTACTATTGATTTCTGCTTGTTTTTTTGAGCGACGTCAAGAGCAATCTCCAAAATGAGCAGCGCTTTTTGAGGATCTTGTTTGTATAATGCCATAGCCGAATCGTTTAGCTTTTCAGCATTTCCCTGAGAAAAACCTTGGGTGATAAAACCAAGCAACAAGAAGCAAGTAAGTATTTTCAAGGCCTTTATACGTATTGTCATTGTGAAAGTACTGATTTTATTTTCGTTTTGAATTCCATTAAGTTCTAAATGACAAAACTCACCTTAGTTCCCATATTTTTCGAGGATTCAACTTCAAGCTTACCTCCAATTTCATGAATTCTTTTTTGCATATTTAATAACCCGTTTCCCTTTTCCACATTAGTGCTGTCAAACCCTTGGCCATCGTCAGAAATTGTAAATTTTAAATGCTCTAAGAAATTTTCCACCTTAACTCGAATCGTTTTTGAGTTGGAGTGTTTAATACTGTTGTGAATGGCTTCCTGAATGACGCGATGGATATTGACCCCTTCCATTGAATTGAATTTCCTTTTAATATCTACATCTTTGTCCACCTGAAATGAAAAATTGACTTTTCCTTCAAAAACATGTGCTTTGTCAATATAATTTGAAAGTCGAGATTGCAAGTCTTCAAAAGTAATTTCAGTTTTATTCATTGCCCAAATGGTATCGCGCAACTCATAAATAGTTTCAGTAGTAAATTCGCTGATACTTGTTAGTTTATCGTTAAGTTTTTGATCCGTAATCTCAAAACCGTATTTCAAATTATCGATAGATGATATAATAAAAGCTAATTGTGCACCAATGTTGTCATGTAGATCCCTACTGATTCGGAGACGTTGCTCTTGGAGTCGGTTTTGAGTCTCAATTTTCAATAAAGCGTCTTTCAACTCATTTTCCTTCTCCAATTGTTGGTTCCTTAATTTCTGCTGATTGTAAAACAAATAGCCTATAAAGATCAGAATCACAGCGAAACCGATAATACCAAAAAGTTGTGCGTTTCGTTTCTGGATAATCAAATCACGTTCTGCCAAATCAGCACGGTGAATTAGAATTTGCCGCTCTTTATCAGCTGTTTTGTAACGCTCGCCCATTTCAGCAATCTGACGAGTCTTGGTTTCATTTAACAGGGAATCTTCTATCGATTTATATTCTATATAATTATTCAATGCGCTTTTATAATCGCCCTTTTTTACATCTAACTCATGAAACCTATAATACGCCTCCAGTTGGTATTTTCGTGTTCCGTATTTTAAGGTGTTTTGCATGGCGCTATCTAAAATCTTTTTGGCCTCAATGAAGCGTTTGGTCTCTAAATAAATTTTACCTAAGTTGACCAAGGTTACCCCCTTTCTTGATTCAAATCCGGGTACTGCGAGGGATTTCAAAGTGTATTCCTCCGCTCTTTTATAATCCTTTAGCTTGGAGTAGGTGTTGCCAATATTAGAATAAGTCGTCCTTGAGAATGCAAGGTCATTAATACTCTCACTTAATTTTGCCGCTTTTTTATTATAGTACAAAGCACTGTCAAACAGTCGCATATTAAAATTATCTTTTTCCGCCAGTTCATCATAAGCTATTCCAATACGCCCATAACAGTATGCTTCTCCTTTTTTGTTTCCAATCCGTTTGGCAATTTTTAAAGCTTGCCTATTCCACTTTATCGATTCCTCAAATTCGTACATTCTATCATAGATGTACCCAATGAAGGACATGTCTCTTAAAATATTTTCCTCAATGTCATTTATTTTGTTAAACTCTAAGGATTTGAGACCATAATCCAAAGCTTCTGGAAATTCAGAAAACAAAGTATGAATTTGAGATTGCTCGAAATAAACATCTTTTAGAGACCGATCTTCAGAGTCCTCTAAAATCGCTGTAGCCTCTTGGAAGTAATCCAATGCTCTGATAGATGACGAGGGTAAAATAATCTTTCCTTTTAAAAATAGGGCTCTTCCTTTAGATTGAGCATGGTTAATAGCTGTCGCATTTTGGAGGAGTAAATCAGTATATAAGGTTGCTATCGAGTCATTTTTAGAAAGATAGAGAGAAGCCAAATTATAATAAAGTTCAAGCTTTTCTTTATCATTAGCTGATTTTAGACGATTTTGAAACTTTAATATTTGAAGGGAATCTGATTTGGTTAGAGTTCTTGAAGAATATTGTCCATTATTTTGCCCATGGGAGGATACGGTACAGAAGAATATCAGAATCAAAAGTACCTGTCTCATGTTAAGCATTTGAAATAAAAAAAGCATCAGTAACAAACCACATTTTTCAACGATGGAAATAACTGACGCCTTTTTAAGAAAACTGATTAATAGCATGACCAATATAACTCTAAATGTTAGTGTAGTTGGATTTTTTCGACAAAAAGCAATTAAAAAAGATTAAGCGTAATTGATTCATAATCACGCTTAATCCTCAAATTAAATCCCCAATTTAATTATTAAGATCGTAGGCGTAAATCGTTTTATCATTTGCCTTATAATAAAGTACACCAGCAACATCGTCCACTTGATATTCGGGTTTTTTATCTTTTAGAACAATCTCCTTATCAACCTTTCCTGTGTCTTTATTTACTTTTACCAACCCAACACCATCATCCAATTTTGTTAGGATAAATTGCGCATTTTCGGTAGCTGCAGTTGCTTTAAAACGTTGCGACATCATTTTAAATGACGCATCACCAATAGAGGCAAACATATCTGCCGCACGTTGGTTTTCTTTACCATAATCATTATAGTTTCTCAAATCGTTACTACTGCCAAAGCCTGTTTTGTTCATTCCAGCCTGTGCCGCATGGGCCATTGCCAAACCTGTAGATGCCACTGCCATGACACCTCCCATAACTTTCATAAATCCGCTTTTTCCAGGAGATTTATAGTATCCATGGTATTTTTGGTCGCCATTATCACCTAACATCATCAAATTTTGTGAAGCGCTAAGAAATATATTGCCATCTCTCATTTCCATCGCATTCGCTGCTTCCTTTTCGTCAAATTTCACTTTGGCCAGTTCTGAAACATCTCCGGAGTTTGCATCAATGGCATATACCGTATCATCTGCAGCGATGAGGTATCTATTTTTGGCGCTATCAAAAGTTGAAGCCACCGCAGCCGAATTTTTATATTTCAAGGGCTTTTCCCAGACTTGGTCTCCTGTTTTCAAATCAACAATATTAGCATCTTCACTGGTGATATAAATCAACCCCTGAGGCGATTCGGCCATGACCAATATATTTTCACCTGTTTTTAAAGGTTTTTTAAACAATGTGTTTCCGTCAAAGGAAATTTTGTTGATACCTCCCTGTTGGATACCAAATAAGATACCATCGTCCTGAACATAAAAATGCTGTACATAGCCTTTGGTCTTTGGTGCTTTGTCCCACAAATCTTCCCCTGATGATGCACTTAAAAAGGCTATTTCAGATTCGTTTTTTGTTGCAAACACACTCGAACTTCCACCATCACTTTTGTCACTGACCACCGCCAATCCCTGAGGAAGAATCTGGAAATTGGAGATATTACCTTGTACTTTACGATCATCTTTCCAGAGTTCAGCACCATTATTTCCTATTTTATGGATGCGTGTGTTTTTTCCATTGGACGTGGTTTCAAAACCATAGATTTCCTTTTCAGTCGCATCAGCAACCATCCAATTAATTCCTTTGACTTTAGTGGTCCATATATCTTCTCCTGTATGTGATTTCGCAACCAAGCCTTGTGCCGTTGGAATAATTAACATGTCTTTTAAGAGCAATGGCGTTCCGGTCACACTGACATCCTTGGCAACGCCAACACGACCTGGTTTATCCAAGAAAAAACTATAATCCAATTTTGATGTTCCCAAATCATAAACCGCAACTTTTGGTGTAGATTTCTCAAACTTATCACCTTCCTTTTGGATGCCACTTATGATCAACTTGTTCTGTGGCAACACCACATCGCAAGTAAAAACTTGATTCCAGTTGTCCGTATCTGAATTAAAAATCACTTTTCCGGTCATATAATCGATTACGGCACGTTTGGTTTTGGCTATACCTGCAAACTTAGACCCAACGCCTTGAGTTACGATTATATAAGGGGAGTTAGGAACAAACTGAGTTTCTTCTGGTTTGAGCTTCCCAAAATTATTAAACCTAAAAACCGGCTGGCTCTCGGTTGGTCTGATCCCGACCAAACCTTCATTTGTTGCCACAACTAAAACTCCTCCAACGGTAAGTGACATCTCATTTATACTTGATCCAAGATCATAATTTTGATTGGGAGTTTCAGCTTTTTGGGCATTTACTGAGGTTGTTCCTACAAAAAGAACAATGACCACCATCTGTTTAAATTGAAATAATAAATTTTTCATTCGTGAAATATTAAGGGGTTAATAATATTCCAAAATTGCAATTAATGAGAAGGGTAATCAATACGGCATATGTCGTATATTTTGGGGAAACAAAACTTGCCTGAATTTAGCTTTTGGGTACGGACGGGCTAGGATTAGGCGATTAGGGATAAGTAGTATTTGATAATCGAATCCTAAATGTTGATTAATAAATATTGAAGTTTAATCAGGAGTGGAATTTGGAATTTAGAATTTTCAAGACTATTCCGAAAATAATAAAAGTTGTTTTCTTAATTCATCCTTAGGTGTTTTGCCATCGTAAAGTTTCTCGACCATATAATCAAGAGCTTTTGTGTCTTCTCGAATGACAGAAAGTCCAAAATCGATAAGCGATTTAAAAAGGATGAGTAAAAGCGCTGCCATGAGTGTTGCATCAACAAATAGTATAAAGAAGAAAAAAGCTATTATGACTGCAAATTGCTGAATCACAATTCGAACATAGGGTTTATACATAATTTCATAAGCAGTAAACTCAAGATGTTTTTGAGACAGCATAAAATCAAAAATGAATTTCACCAGTTGTGTTCCTATTAATATGGTAAGGACGTAGGTCATACCTTCCAGAGCCAGAATTCCACGATAATTCTCAATGATGTAAAACGGTTCCTTGATAAAAGTTTGACCATCAATTCCAACGATCACAAAAACAAAAAGAGATTGTATCGCTACAAACATACCGTAATGGAACATAAAAAAAAGAACCAAAAAAATAATAGTTTTTCCTGAGCCATCGTTGCGCGAAGCTGCCACCATCTTAAACACATTGAAAACCCCGATAATCAGTGTTTCTAAAAAATAACCAAATATGATGGCATAGGGCGAGATTTTTCCCATCAAAAGGAAGCCTACTAAAAACACAACATTCATCCAGACATACGAATTGTTGCGATTGGGCATAAAAACAGAAAACATCATAGGCTTACTTTTTTACAAATAAAAACTTTTGAAGTCTTTAATCCTATACGATGAAATACGTATTTCGAAAAATATCCTTTTTATGCTCGCAGAGGCGCGAAGATGCTAAGTTTTTAATATTTCAAACTTATTTATCTAATCTCTAATTAATATATTGTCCATTTAATCTCTGCGTCTCTGCGACTCCGCGAGCGATTTAATTGAAGCCTCTGCGTGAGATTTGATGAGTGCTTCTGCGAGAAATCTATTCAACTTCATCGAAAGACAGTCTATTTCATATACTTCTCCGCAGCCTCCAAGGCCCTTTCAATACCATCTGGATTCTTTCCTCCTGCTGTTGCAAAAAATGGCTGTCCGCCACCACCGCCTTGGATATGTTTACCTAATTCGCGGACAATAGTACCTGCATTTAAACCTTTACTATCCACCAATTCTTTAGAGATATAACAGGACAATAATGCCTTTCCATCATTTTCGGCTGCAAACAACAAGAATAAATTGTCGTATTGCTGACCCATTTCAAAAGAAAGATCTTTAATCCCTGAGGCATCCAAATCTACTTTTCTAGCTAAAAACAGTGCACCGTTAATCTCTGTAAGTTCGTTTTTAAGATCGCCCTTCAAGTTTTTGGCCTTCTCTTTTAATAGATTCTCGATTTGTTTTTTTAATTCAGCATTCTCACTTTGTAAGTTCTGGATTGCCTTTATTGGCTCCTGTGCATTATTTAACAGCCCTTTAATTTCGTAGAACGCACGGTCATGGTCTTGGTAGTAATCTTTGACTGCATCGTTGGTTATGGCCTCAATACGACGTATGCCTGAAGCTACAGCACCTTCGGAAATAATCTTAAAATACCATATATCTCCGGTGTTCTTGACATGGGTTCCACCACATAATTCAAACGACTTTCCAAAGCGAACGGTACGAACAGTATCGCCATATTTTTCACCAAAAAGTGCAATGGCGCCTTCTTCAATAGCCAATTCCATAGGTATGTTGCGCTGTTCCTGAAGTTGCAACTTACCATCAATACGTGCGTTGACGAAATCTTCTACATCGCTTAATTCCTCCGGAGTCAGTTTTGAAAAATGTGAGAAATCGAAACGAAGGTATTTTGAGTGCACGGCACTTCCTTTTTGCTCTACATGTTCGCCCAATACTTCACGCAAGGCTTGATGTAATAAGTGGGTTGCCGTATGATTGGACTCCGTTCTTCTGCGCTGTTTTTGGTCTACTGAGGCTTTAAATGTTCCTTTGAGATCTTTAGGCAAGTTTTTGGTGAAATGAATGGCTACATTATTTTCTTTCTTAGTATCCAAAATATAAACAATATCGCCGTTACTATCTGTCAAATACCCCTTATCACCTACTTGTCCGCCGCCTTCAGCGTAAAATGGTGTCAGATTGAATACCAATTGGTACATTTCGCCGTCCTTTTTTGAAACGACTTTTCTGTAGCGGGTGATTTTCACATTGGTTTCAAGAAAATCATAACCGATAAACTCCTGCATGTCATCTTCTAACAAAATCGTCCAATCTTCTGTGGACATTTCACTGGCGGCACGCGAGCGGTCTTTTTGCTTTTTCATTTCAAGATGAAATCCCTCTTCATTAAGTTCCAATCCTTTTTCTCTCAAAATTAAAGCTGTTAGGTCAATTGGAAATCCGAAGGTATCGTAGAGTTCAAAAACTTTCTCACCCGAAATAATTTTCGAATTTGACTCTTCAACAACTCTATTCAAGAGCACTAAACCTTGATCTAAAGTCCGTAAAAACGATTGCTCCTCTTCTTTGATAACGTTTTCAATCAACTGCTTTTGTGATTTTAACTCCGGAAAGGCATCCCCCATTTTCTTGGTCAACACATCCACCAATCTATAAATGAAAGGGTCTTTCTGATCTAAAAAAGTAAAGCTATAACGAATGGCTCTTCTCAAAATTCGACGGATGACATACCCCGCTCCTGTATTACTTGGCAACTGTCCGTCAGCAATAGAAAATGCCACGGCTCGCACGTGATCGGAAATAACCCGTATGGCAATGTCAACATCCTCATCTTCCCCATAAGGTTTTTCTGCAATGGTTTCTATCTCACGAATAATAGGTGTAAACACATCCGTATCATAATTTGACTGTACACCTTGCAATACCATACAGAGACGTTCAAAACCCATACCTGTATCAATATGTTTTTGAGGTAACGGCTCTAAAGAACCGTTCGCTTTTCTATTGTATTGCATAAAGACAAGATTCCATATCTCAACCACCTGAGGGTGGTCCATATTTACTAAGGTCTTGCCATCAACGGCAGCTTTTTCTTCCGCTGAACGAATATCCACATGAATTTCACTACATGGCCCACAGGGGCCCTGTTCACCCATTTCCCAAAAATTATCGTTTTTGTTACCCATCAAAATGCGATCCTCAGAAATAAAAGTTTTCCACAAATCATACGCCTCCTGATCCATCGGCAAATTATCTTCATCACTGCCTTCAAAGACGGTGACGTAGAGAATGTCCTTATCTATTCCATATACATCAACCAACAATTCCCAAGCCCAAGCAATAGCTTCTTTCTTAAAATAGTCTCCAAAACTCCAGTTTCCAAGCATTTCAAACAAAGTATGGTGATAGGTATCATAACCCACTTCTTCCAGATCATTGTGTTTTCCCGAAACGCGAAGACACTTCTGTGTATCGGCAATCCTCTTGTGTTTTGGCTGTGCATTGCCTAAAAAGTATTCCTTAAAAGGTGCCATTCCTGAATTGACAAACATAAGGGTGGGATCATCTTTTAAGACCATTGGTGCAGAAGGCACAATATTATGTTGTTTGCCCTTAAAAAAGTTTAAAAATGTGGAACGTATATCTTGAGATTTCATTTTGATAAATTGATGTCTTATTTTTTATTATAATTGTGAATATGAGCGATTATTTCACAAATTTATTTTAAAGTTTGTATATCGCTGGTCCAGTTTAATCGAGAATCATTTAGTTTTACTAAATTTACAAATAAAATATTTTGTAGGTTTGTTCGTTTGGTTCATGTATAAAGACCTTTTACCGTCTTTATAACTGTGCAAAAATAGTATAAATTAGGAAATGAGTAAGGTAAAATATTATTACGATTCAGATACCCTCTCTTATAAGAAAATAGAGCGTAGAAAAAGAAACACTTTTAAGTATGCTTCAATTTTTATTTTAGGCTCAGCGCTGTTCGGTTTCTTATTTGTGTTCTTGGCTAGTCAGTTCATACAATCACCAAAAGAGCGTGCTTTGGCAAGAGAGCTCCAGCATATGGAATTACAGTACCAATTGCTTAATAAAAAGATGGATGAGGCACAAGCAGTATTGGCCAACGTTGAACAACGTGACAACGCCATTTACCGTCTCTATTTTGCCGCCAATCCTATTCCTGAAGAACAGCGTAAAGCAGGTTTTGGAGGGATCAATCGTTATAAGGCTCTGGAGGGTTTTGATAATTCAAAAATTATCATTGATGCCAACAAACGAATGGACATTTTACTTAAACAAATTGTAGTCCAATCAAAATCACTAGACGAAATCGCGATTTTAGCTGAGGATAAAGAAAAATTTTTGGCTTCCATTCCTGCCATTCAGCCAATAAATACTGAAGACCTAACAAGAATGGCATCAGGTTACGGCTACAGAACCGACCCCTTTACAAAAGTAAGAAAGTTTCATTATGGCATGGATTTTACTGCTCCCCAAGGGACACCAATTTATGCTTCAGGCGATGGCGTCGTGACACGTGCAGACAATTCTGCAACTGGTTATGGCAATCATATCCGCATTGATCACGGCTACGGCTACGTCACCTTATACGCCCACTTATATAAATACAATGTTCGACGTAATCAAAAAGTAAAGCGCGGTGATTTAATCGGTTTTGTTGGTAGTACAGGACGATCTGAAGCTCCACATTTACATTATGAAGTATTCAAGGATGATGAACGTATCAACCCTATCAATTTCTATTACGGCAATTTGTCTGCTGAGGAGTATAGCAAATTATTGGAACATGCCTCATTAGAAAATCAATCCCTGGATTAATATGCAGATCGATCTTCCAGAAAAAAGATATTACGGTATTGGCGAAGTAGCGAAAGCATTCAAGGTCAACACATCTTTGATCCGATTTTGGGAAAAAGAATTTGATATCCTAAGGCCAAAGAAAAATGCCAAAGGCAACCGAAAGTTTACACAGGAAGATATAAAAAACCTTAAATTTATATACCATTTGGTGAAAGTAAGAGGATTTACTTTGGAGGGCGCAAAGACTCATTTAAAAGAGCAAAAACAAGAAGCACTCAGTACCTTTGAAATCATCAACAAATTAAAAGGTATTAAAGCTCAACTCATTAAAATAAAAAATCAACTCTAAAACTGACATCACATGAAAAAATGGCTCGTTCCAGTAATTATCATTGCACTAATTGCAATTGCACTTTACTCTTGGGGAAAAAACTTTAATAACACAGCAATAGAGCTCAAAGAAACTGCCACCAGAAGTTGGGGCGATGTTGAAAGCACCTATCAACGTCGAAACGATCTTATTGGCAATCTGGTAAAGACAGTACAAGGTGCAGCCGATTTTGAGCGTACCACCTTAACCGAAGTTATTGAAGCCAGAGCAAAAGCCACGTCTACAACCATTGACGCCAATAATCTTTCTGAAGAAAGCATGGCTCAGTTCCAACAAGCACAAAGTGGATTAAGCGGCGCATTATCAAAGCTTTTGGTGTCGGTTGAGCGTTATCCAGAATTAAAAGCGAATCAAAATTTCTTGGAATTGCAGTCGCAATTAGAAGGTACTGAAAACAGAATCAATGTAGCGAGAGACCGCTTTAACGCAAACGTAGAACCTTATAACAAACACATCAAAACCTTCCCTAACAGTATCTTGGCTGGTCTTTTTAATTTTGATGATATGAGTTATTATAAAGCAGATGCAGGTGCAGAGAATGCTCCAGATGTAGATTTTGATTTTTAATGAATCATTGTATCAGCTGAACTTCTGAGTGCTTTTGTTAAAGCGCTAATATCAAAAAAATAGAAAAATGTCAAAAATAGAAAATTTCCTAACTGCTGCAGAGGAGCAACAAGTCATTGAGGCGATTAGAGTAGCAGAAAAGAACACCTCAGGGGAAATACGCGTTCATTTGGAAAAGACCTCTAAAAAAGATCCTTATGAGCGTGCGTTGGAAGTGTTCCATTTGCTCAAAATGGATAACACAAAACTTCAAAATGGCGTATTAATTTACGTTGCTGTAGAAGATAGGACCTTTGTGATATTTGGTGATGAAGGCATTAATAATGTTGTAGAAGAGGATTTTTGGGAAACCACAAAAAACGTGATGCAAGGTCATTTTAAAAGAGGACATTTCAAACAAGGGTTAGTTGATGGTATTCTAAAAGCTGGAAAACAACTGGAAATTTATTTTCCTTGGGAAACTGGCGATAAGAATGAAATTCCCGACGATATTTCTATAGGATAATAAATTAAGTAAGCAGTATGCAGTCAGAAGTACTCAAAAGTCCTTATTTATATACTAACAAAAAAAGCGTTTTTAAACGCTTTCTTTTTACTGTACTGATTATCTTAGGTGGAGTACAATTTGGATTTTCTCAGTTTAATATTCCTGATAAACCAACAAAAACTACCGATCAAACTAGTGTTTACCAATACACACCTCTACTTTCAGAAAGCCAAAAAAATAGTTTAGAGCAAAAACTAATTAAATATTCGGACACCACTTCAACACAAATTGTAATTGCAATTATCAGCTCAACACAAGGAGAAAACATCAATTACTTAGGTGCTCAATGGGGTCAGAAATGGGGTATTGGACAAGAACAAGAAGACAATGGTATCCTTATTTTATTAGCTAAAGATGACAGGAAAATAGCCATCAACACGGGTTATGGTACCGAGCATCTACTAACAGACGCCATGTCGAAACGCATCATTGAGCGCGACATTATCCCCTATTTTAAACAGAACGATTATTACGGCGGCCTAAACCGAGGTGTGGATGCTATTTTTGAAGTGATGACCGGAGAATATCAAGGTATACGGCAAGTCAACACGGAAGAAGGGTTTCCAGTTGGATTTATTTTCCTCCTTTTCATCATTTTCATCATCATTATGATTTCTATTTCCAAAAACAATAAAGGCGGGGGTGGCCCCGGCAACAACAGAGGCGGTGATTTCAGCATCTGGGATGCGATAATTCTGAGCAATCTTGGACGTGGAGGTTTTGGCGGCGGTGGTCGTTCGTCGGGAGGTGGCTTTGGAGGTGGCTTCGGAGGTGGTGGCGGATTTGGCGGAGGTTTTGGCGGCGGTGGCTTCGGCGGTGGTGGTGCTTCTGGAGGATGGTAGAATTCAGTTGACAGTAAGCAATCTCAAAAGAATTTTAAATTTTGAATTCAACCTCAATTTCAACTTTTTGCCTGTCCGGCAGGCGGGCAATTTTTTCATTAAGACATCATACAAACCAAGATTTTACAATTGACTTCGCCATATCTTATTATGGATGATACTAAAAGCTTACCAATTTTCTATAAATAATTTTTGGTGCCAAGAAGTTGAAAAACTAT
Source organism: Gelidibacter sp. F63206 (assembly GCF_023015735.1). NCBI lineage: Bacteria > Pseudomonadati > Bacteroidota > Flavobacteriia > Flavobacteriales > Flavobacteriaceae > Gelidibacter > Gelidibacter sp. F63206. Next base: position 19,023 of record NZ_JALKAU010000039.1, on the reverse strand, counting down.
GATCGAGCAGGTGAATCTATAATGCATGTGAATTATTCATTGTACAACTCTGTAGTAATGATTATAATTAATACTGTAGATTATCCAGACATTACCTCCATGATGCACATCTATGTTGACTATGTTTTTAAAACCTTTCGTTTGGCCAATTAATAGGTTGGTTTTCTTATAAACCGACGAATTGGTAAAGTTTAGGAATTCGATACGAGAGCTTCCTTTCTGGATTATACAGAAAATTGGCGATTGGCGAGTACCCATCAAAAATCGCAACAATTCTATCGATAGGTTATAAAACCAAGATTAGGATTTGATGTCTTACTTTTTAAAATTCAAGGTGGCCGTTCATCGATTAAAGTCCCCAAAGTTTGCATTCTATCGGGTATTTAATACCTTTAATAGAAGATTTAAATTAATTGCCTGCAAATTATTTAAATTTAGAGAGAGTCAAACCCCAAATTGATCTACTTATGGAAACAAATGCTAATCATTTTAGTAATAGTGATATTACTATTACTTACGAACCATCCGTTTGTATCAACGCAGGACGTTGTGCGAAAGAACTTTCCGATGTATTTAGAAATTCAGTAATCCCATGGATTGACTTAGATGGCGCGCCATCTGAAAGAATCATTGCTCAAGTCAAAAGATGTCCATCAGGTGCCCTGAAAATTTATCGTAATCAGAAAGTAGCCTAAACATGAACGAAAAAAAATCCCTTTGAAATTTAATTCAAAGGGATTTTTTTGTTATTGATAAAATTCACCAAGAATATTTTATTAAGCCTGACCGGTCGGTCCAAAATTTAATGGAATGGGCGGTTGTTCATAATCTTTAATCTCACCGTGGGCATTTTCAAAGCGCTTGACGTTTTCGCCTAAAGCCTTAAGCAAACGCTTTGCATGTTGAGGAGTCAAAATAATTCGTGACTTCACTTTGCTTTTTGGTGTACCAGGCATAATACTGACAAAATCTACTACAAATTCAGATACTGAATGATTAATGATGGCTAAATTGGAATAAATCCCTTCTGCTACCTTCTCATCCAATTCAATATTAATTTGTCCTGGTTTTGGTGTTTCTTTGTTATCGCTCATAATTCTTACATTCCTGTGACCGTGAAGGCAGGAATCTCGTCTTTAAAAGTTAATATCTTGAATAATTCGACGTGTTCATTTTACAAATTATATAATTGAAAATCATCGTTTTATTAAAAATATCCCGCGCCTGCCGGCCTGCAGGCGCGGGATTTGTTAATTATAATTCAATTCTTCTTTAGCTTTCATCATTTCATTGAACTCTTCTTTGGAACCAACGATGATATTCTCATATCGTCTTACCCCGGTTCCAGCAGGAATTCTATGCCCAACAATAACATTTTCCTTCAAGCCTTCTAAGTCATCAACTTTAGCGCTTACTGCAGCCTCGTTAAGTACTTTGGTCGTTTCTTGGAACGACGCCGCTGAAATAAATGATTTTGTCTGTAATGAAGCTCTTGTGATACCTTGAAGAATAGGAGTTGCAGTGGCTGGCTGTGCATCTCTTGCAACTGCCAACTGACCATCCTCTCTTCTTATAACAGAGTTCTCATCTCTTAATTGACGCATCGTTACGATTTGTCCTGGTTTAAGCGTTTTGGAATCTCCAGCATCTTCAATCACTTTCATTCCGAAAATTTTATCGTTTTCTTCAATGAAATCAGATTTATGTGCCAATTGATCTTCTAAGAAAATAGTATCACCAGAATCAATGATTCTCACCTTACGCATCATTTGTCTTACGACTACTTCAAAATGCTTATCGTTGATTTTCACACCTTGCAAACGGTATACTTCCTGTACCTCATTAACCAAGTACTGTTGCACCGCTGAAGGGCCTTTGATATTCAAAATGTCGTCTGGAGTAATTGAACCATCAGATAATGGCATACCTGCTTTAACATAATCATTTTCTTGAACAAGAATCTGACTTGAAAGTTTAACCAAGTATTTTTTAACTTCACCTAACCTTGATTCGATGATAATCTCACGGTTACCTCTTTTGATTTTTCCGAAAGACACAACACCATCAATTTCACTTACTACAGCAGGGTTAGATGGGTTACGAGCTTCAAACAACTCAGTTACACGAGGTAAACCTCCTGTAATATCACCAGACTTAGCTGATCTTCGAGGAATCTTAACCAATACCTTACCAACATTAATCTTCTCCCCATCATTAATCATCAAGTGAGCCCCAACCGGTAAGTTGTACGATCTAATCGCATTACCTTTGGCATCTTCGATATGTAGAGTTGGAATTAATTTCTTATTTCTCGATTCAGAAATTACTTTTTCCTGGAATCCAGTTTGTTCATCAATTTCAACCTGGTATGTTACGCCTTGTTCGATATTTTCGTAGGAAATCTTTCCAGCAAATTCCGAAATGATTACACCGTTATAAGGATCCCAAGAACAAATGACATCTCCTTTTTTCACTTTATCACCTGGTTTGCAGTAGATAAATGAGCCATAAGGAATGTTATGTGTACTCAGAGTAATACCTGTTTTGGCATCTACCAATTTAAACTCAGAGGTTCTAGAAATAACGACATCAACAGCATCACCATTGTTATCTGTTCCTTTAACCACTTTTAAATCTTCAATTTCAGCAATACCATCAAACTTAACGGTCAATTTATTTTCTTCTGAAATGTTACCTGCAATACCACCCACGTGGAAAGTACGTAGCGTTAACTGTGTTCCAGGCTCTCCAATAGATTGAGCCGCAACCACACCAACTGCTTCACCTTTTTGAACCATTTTGCCGGTTGCAAGGTTACGTCCGTAACACTTAGCACAAATACCTTTGGTAGCTTCACAAGTCAATGCAGAACGAACTTCAACCGAGTCTAAAGCAGAATTCTGAATGCGTTTTGCAACGGCATCATCAATATGTTCACCTGCTGCAACAATTAACTCTTCAGTCAATGGATCATAAACATCATTTAAAGATGTTCTACCGACCACTCTATCCTCAAGTTTTTCAATAATCTCCTCATTCTTCTTTAAAGCAGATACTTCAATACCTCTCAATGTTCCACAATCTTCACTGTAGACAATAACATCTTGAGAAACATCCACTAAACGACGCGTTAAATAACCAGCATCGGCTGTTTTAAGAGCGGTATCTGCAAGACCTTTACGAGCACCGTGAGTAGAAATAAAGTATTCCAAAATTGAAAGCCCTTCCTTAAAGTTAGAAAGAATTGGGTTTTCAATGATCTCTCCACCACCTGCACTAGATTTTTTAGGTTTCGCCATCAATCCACGCATTCCTGTTAACTGACGGATCTGTTCTTTAGATCCACGAGCTCCAGAATCAAGCATCATATATACAGAGTTAAACCCTTGCTGATCTTCGCGGATACGCTTCATAGACAATTCAGTCAATTCGGCATTCGTAGAAGTCCAGATATCAATTACTTGGTTATAACGTTCATTATTGGTAATCAATCCCATGTTATAGTTGGCCATAATACCATCAACTTGGTTGTTGGCACTATCAATCATACTTTGTTTTTCAGCAGGAATTATAATATCACCTAAACTGAACGACAGACCACCTTGGAACGCAAATTTATATCCGAGATCTTTGATCTCATCCAAAAATTCTGCTGTTTCAGGAACAGAAGTTACTTTAAGGATGTTACCAATAGCATCTCTCAATGATTTTTTGGTCAATACCTGATTGATGAAACCAGCTGCTTTTGGCACGGTTTCGTTGAACAAGACACGACCAACAGTAGTTTGAATAATCTTAGTGACCAATTCACCTTCTTCATTGAGGTCTTCTGTTCTTACTTTAATACCAGCATTTAAGTCTACCCTTTTCTCATTGTAAGCAATTGTTACTTCTTCTGGAGAATAGAACGTTATACCTTCGCCTTTCACTTTGACTTCATCGGTTGAAAAACGTTCCTTGGTCATATAGTACAGACCAAGAACCATGTCTTGAGAAGGTACGGTAACTGGTGAACCATTGGCAGGATTCAAAATATTGTGAGAAGCCAACATTAATAATTGTGCTTCCAAAATAGCTTCTGGGCCTAATGGTAAATGCACCGCCATTTGGTCACCATCAAAATCCGCGTTGAACGCCGTACATACTAATGGGTGCAATTGGATGGCTTTACCTTCAATTAATTTAGGCTGGAAGGCTTGAATACCGAGTCTGTGTAATGTAGGTGCACGGTTTAAAAGAACTGGATGTCCTTTTAAAACATTCTCTAATATATCCCAAACTACAGGCTCTTTTCTATCTATAATTTTCTTTGCAGATTTTACAGTTTTCACAATCCCACGCTCAATCAGTTTTCTGATAATAAACGGTTTGTAAAGTTCTGCTGCCATGTTTTTAGGCAATCCACATTCAAATAACTTTAATTCTGGTCCGACGACAATTACCGAACGTGCCGAATAATCCACACGTTTACCAAGTAAGTTTTGACGGAAACGTCCTTGCTTCCCTTTCAAGGAGTCAGATAGTGATTTTAATGGTCTGTTAGAATCTGTCTTAACTGCAGATGCTTTTCGCGTGTTGTCAAATAAAGAATCTACAGATTCTTGCAACATACGCTTCTCATTTCGCAAAATAACCTCTGGAGCTTTGATTTCAACCAAACGTTTCAATCGGTTGTTTCGAATAATCACACGACGGTACAGATCGTTTAAATCTGAAGTTGCAAAACGTCCACCATCTAAAGGCACCAACGGACGTAACTCTGGTGGAATTACCGGTATGGCCTTCATGATCATCCACTCTGGAAGATTTTCACGGTTGGCGTTAGAGTCGCGGAAAGCTTCAACAACTTGAAGACGCTTTAAGGCTTCTGTTTTACGTTGTTTTGAAGTTTCAGTGTTTGCTTTGTGACGCAATTCAAAAGACAACTCGTTCAAATCAATTCTTGAAAGCAAATCAATCAAGCATTCCGCTCCCATTTTTGCTATGAACTTATTCGGATCATTGTCATCTAGATACTGGTTATCCTGTGGAAGTGAATCAAGAATAGTCAAATATTCTTCTTCCGTCAAGAAATCCATTTTCTGTAGCGGCTCTCCATCAACATTTTTTGCATTACCAGGTTGGATCACTACGTATCGTTCGTAATAAATGATCATATCCAATTTCTTGGAAGGTAATCCCAATAAGTATCCAATTTTGTTTGGTAAAGAACGGAAATACCAAATATGAGCCACAGGGACAACCAAATTGATATGTCCTACTCTGTCTCTACGTACTTTCTTTTCAGTTACTTCAACACCACAACGGTCACAAACAATACCTTTGTAACGGATACGCTTATATTTACCACAAGCACATTCAAAATCCTTTACAGGACCGAAAATACGCTCACAGAACAAACCATCTCTTTCTGGTTTGTGTGTTCGATAATTAATAGTTTCAGGTTTAAGAACTTCACCACGAGATGCTGCTAAAACAGACTCTGGAGACGCTAAACCAATGGAGATCTTGTTAAACCTCTGTACTGTATTCTTATCTTGTCTTCTTGCCATTTTTTATGGTACTAACAAATTATAATTTAATTTTTTGATTGGTAGAGATAGATTGCAATCTATCTCTACATTGGAATAATATCTTCGATATTATTCCTCCAATCTAATATCCAATCCTAATCCTTTCAATTCGTGCATTAACACATTGAAAGATTCAGGAAGTCCTGGTTCTGGCATTGGCTCTCCCTTAACGATTGCTTCGTAAGTTTTAGCTCTACCGATTACATCATCAGATTTTACTGTTAAGATCTCACGTAAGGTTGCAGATGCGCCATAAGCCTCAAGTGCCCATACCTCCATCTCACCAAAACGCTGACCACCAAATTGTGCTTTACCACCTAATGGTTGTTGTGTAATCAATGAGTAAGGTCCGATAGAACGTGAGTGCATCTTATCATCAACCATATGTCCTAATTTCAACATATAAATTACTCCTACTGTAGCAGGTTGATCAAAACGATCTCCCGTACCACCATCATAAAGGTATGTATGTCCAAAACGCGGAATCCCAGCTTCATCAGTCAATTCGTTAATCTGATCCAATGTTGCACCATCAAAGATTGGTGTAGCATAAGTGCGTCCCAATTTTTGACCTGCCCATCCAAGAACAGTTTCATAAATTTGACCAATGTTCATACGAGAAGGTACACCAAGTGGATTCAATACGATATCTACTGGAGTTCCATCTTCCAAGAATGGCATATCTTCCTGACGGACGATACGTGCAACGATACCTTTGTTACCGTGACGACCTGCCATTTTATCACCAACTTTAAGCTTACGTTTTTTAGCAATATAAACCTTAGCCAATTTAATAATACCAGCTGGTAACTCATCTCCTACAGAAATGGTAAACTTCTCACGACGCAATGAACCTTGAAGGTCATTTTCTTTAATTTTATAATTGTGGATTAAATCCAAAACTAAACTATTCGTCTGTTCGTCGGTTGTCCAAGTTCCTGAAGTTAAATGCGTATAATCATCAACAGAGTTCAACATTTTCAAGGTGTACTTTTTACCTTTTGGAATGATTTCCTCTCCGAGATCATTAAAGATACCTTGTGCAGTTTTTCCGTTTACGATAGCAAATAATTTGTCGACCAATATGGCTTTTAACTCATCAAATTTTCTGTAGTAAACTGATTCTAAAGCATCAATATCTTCCTTATCTTTAGCTCTCTTACGTTTATCTTTTACGGCTCTTGAGAATAATTTTTTCTCAATAACAACACCGTGCAATGAAGGAGAAGCTTTCAATGAAGCATCTTTCACATCACCAGCTTTATCACCGAAGATCGCTCTTAATAATTTTTCTTCTGGCGTTGGATCAGATTCACCTTTAGGAGTAATCTTACCAATTAAAATATCTCCTGGCTTAATCTCAGCACCAATACGAATCATACCATTCTCGTCCAAGTCTTTTGTAGCCTCTTCAGAGACGTTTGGAATATCATTCGTCAACTCTTCATTACCTAATTTGGTATCGCGAACCTCCAATGAATATTCATCAATATGGATGGAAGTAAAGATATCGTCACGAACAACTTTCTCAGAGATCACAATAGCATCCTCAAAGTTATATCCTTTCCATGGCATAAACGCCACTTTCATATTACGGCCAAGGGCAAGCTCTCCATTTTGGGTTGCATAGCCTTCACAAAGCACTTGTCCTTTTTTAACTTTATCGCCTTTAGTTACTATAGGTTTTAAGTTAATTGAAGTACCTTGGTTAGTTTTTCTAAACTTGACCAACGGATAGGTTTTGGTATCGCTATCAAAGCTTACCATAGCTTGTTCTTCGGTACGCTCGTACTTAATGACTATTTCATTAGCATCAACATACTCAACAACACCTTCGCCTTCTGCATTAATCAAAACTCTTGAATCTGATGCTACTTGACGCTCCAAACCAGTTCCAACAATTGGCGCATCTACACGTAGTAATGGTACTGCTTGACGCATCATGTTAGATCCCATCAAGGCTCTGTTGGCATCATCATGCTCCAGGAATGGAATCAATGATGCTGAAATAGAAGCTACTTGATTAGGTGCTACGTCAGTATAGTTAGCAGTTGCACCATCAATGACAGGGAAATCACCTTCTTGACGAGCAATGATTTTGTCTTCAACAATTTTTCCTTCGCCATCCACATGGATATTAGCTTGAGCGATCAACATGTCTTCTTCTTCTTCAGCGCTCAAATAAACCGGTTCATTCTTAATATCAACAACACCATCTGTAATTTTACGATAAGGAGTTTCAATGAAGCCCATACCGTTCACTTTGGCGTAAACCGAAAGTGAAGAAATCAAACCAATATTTGGTCCTTCAGGAGTTTCGATTGGACATAAGCGGCCGTAATGTGTATAGTGAACGTCACGAACCTCAAAGCCTGCACGTTCTCTGGATAATCCTCCAGGTCCTAATGCTGATAGACGACGTTTGTGCGTAATCTCAGCCAAAGGATTGGTTTGATCCATGAATTGGGAGAGTTGGTTTGTTCCAAAGAAAGAGTTGATAACGGAAGACAAAGTCTTAGCGTTAATCAAATCTATTGGAGTAAACACCTCATTATCACGAACGTTCATTCGCTCACGAATGGTTCGTGCCATACGTGCCAAGCCAACACCAAACTGTTGTGACAACTGCTCACCTACTGTACGTACACGACGGTTAGAAAGGTGGTCAATATCATCAATTTCAGCTTTAGAGTTGATCAACTCGATCAAATATTTGATGATGGTAATGATATCCAGTTTGGTAAGCACTTGCTTATCCATACCGATATCAAGATTCAATTTTTTGTTCATTCTATAACGACCTACTTCACCTAAAGAGTAACGTTGGTCTGAGAAGAACAATTTGTCAATAATACCACGAGCAGTCTCCTCATCTGGCGGCTCCGCGTTTCTCAATTGACGGTAAATATGTTCAACAGCTTCTTTTTCGGAGTTTGTTGGATCCTTTTGAAGCGTGTTATGTATAATGGCGTAATCACCTTGCTGTGCACTTTCCTTGTGTAAAAGAACAGTTTTTGCATCAGCTTCAAGGATTTCCTCAATATTATCTTTATCTAAAACAGTATCACGATCAAGCACAATCTCGTTACGCTCAATAGATACTACCTCACCTGTATCTTCATCAACAAAATCCTCGTGCCAAGAGTTTAGCACACGTGCTGCAAGTTTCCTGCCTATAATTTTTTTAAGTCCAGACTTAGACACTTTAACCTCTTCAGCAAGGTCAAAAATCTCAAGAATATCTTTATCACGTTCAAAACCAATGGCTCTGAACAAGGTTGTAACAGGTAATTTTTTCTTTCTATCAATATAGGCGTACATAACGCTATTGATATCCGTAGCAAATTCAATCCAAGAGCCCTTAAATGGAATTACTCTGGCAGAATATAACTTAGTTCCATTGGCATGGAAGGATTGACTGAAGAATACCCCTGGAGATCTGTGCAATTGTGAAACCACAACACGCTCAGCACCATTGATACAAAAGGTACCACTTGGCGTCATATAAGGAATTGTTCCTAAATACACATCTTGAACAATGGTTTCAAAGTCTTCATGTTCAGGGTCTGTACAATACAATTTCAAACGCGCTTTTAGGGGCACACTGTATGTTAATCCTCTTTCAATACATTCTTCAATAGAATACCTTGGTGGATCAATGAAATAATCCAAAAACTCCAAAACAAATTGATTGCGAGTGTCGGTAATTGGGAAGTTTTCCATGAAGGTATTGTAGAGACCTTCATTCCCTCTTTCTTCAGATTTAGTCTCTAATTGGAAAAAATCCTGGAAGGATTTTATTTGGATATCCAAAAAATCCGGATACTCCGTTCTATTTACAATAGACGAGAAATTTAATCTTTCAGCTTTTTGTGCTAACATCGATGAACGGGATTTTGATTAAAATAATTGTGTTTTTTTTATGTACCTTTAATATACACAAAAGGGTTTAGGTCATTCCGAACTTCCGATAGTTATCGGGATCGGAAGACCTAAACCAAAATTTGTAGTTTGGGTTAAGCTTATTTAAGCTCAACTTCTGCTCCTGCGTCTTCTAATTGACCTTTTAAAGCTTCTGCTTCATCTTTAGAAACACCTTCTTTAATGTTACTTGGTGCATTATCAACTAATTCTTTAGCTTCTTTCAAGCCTAAACCAGTTAATTCTTTTACCAATTTAACAACTGCCAATTTAGATGCACCTGCAGCTTTAAGAACTACGTCAAATTCTGACTGCTCTTCAGCCGCTTCAGCAGCACCGCCTCCACCTGCAGCAACTGCAACAGCAGCAGCAGCTGGTTCGATACCATACTCATCTTTTAATATTGTAGCTAATTCGTTAACTTCTTTTACTGTCAAATTAACTAATTTTTCTGCGAAATCTTTTAAATCTGCCATTTTCTATCGTTTTAATAATTTTAATAAAATATAATTTGTTTAAGTGCGTACTGATTTGACTATCCTTCTTTTTCGGATAATGTTTTAAGGATACCTGCAAGTTTACCGCCACTTGATTTAAGTGCTGATATAACATTTTTAGCAGGAGATTGAAGCAATCCTACGATTTCCCCAATTAATTCCTCTCTTGATTTGATGTCGACTAATACATCCAATTGCTCATCACCAACGTAAATTGCTTCTTCAATAAAAGCTCCTTTAAGCAAAGGCCTATCAGATTTTTTACGAAATGCTTTAATTACTTTAGCTGGAGCATTTCCAGTTTCAGAATACATTACTGAAGTGTTTCCGACTAAGGTTTTTGGAAGTTCTCCAAAATCCTTATCAGAAGCTTCCATAGCTTTCTCCAACAAGGTATTCTTTACGACGGCCATTTTAATGCCTGCTTTAAAGCACGCGCGTCGTAATTCTGAAGTGTTTTTCGCATTTAATCCAGAAATATCCGTTAAATAGATATGTGTATTATCTGCTAATTGAGTAGTCAACTCTACAATAACTTGTGATTTTTCTTCTCTTGTCATAATATTAAAGTTTAACTACTAACCTATTTTAGTATCGATTGATATACTTGGACTCATGGTGCTTGACATAAAAATACTCTTCATGTACACACCTTTAGCTGCAACAGGTTTCATTTTAATTAAAGTTGTCAACAGTTCATTCGCGTTGTCCATTATCATGTCGGTAGTAAACGATGCTTTCCCGATTGGAGCGTGAACGATTCCAGTTTTATCAACTTTAAAATCTATTTTACCAGCTTTTACTTCAGCAACCGCTTTGGCTACATCCATAGTTACTGTACCTGTTTTAGGATTTGGCATTAAGCCTCTTGGACCTAATATTCTACCTAGAGGACCTAGTTTACCCATGATTGCAGGCATCGTGACAATAACGTCAACATCCGTCCAACCACTTTTGATTTTATCAAGGTATTCATCCAATCCTACATAATCAGCGCCTGCATCTTTAGCTTCCTGCTCTTTATCAGGGGTAACCAATGCAAGAACCTTCATGTCCTTTCCTGTTCCGTGAGGTAAAGAAACAACACCTCTTACCATTTGGTTTGCTTTACGAGGATCAACTCCAAGTCTTACAGCGATATCCACTGAAGCATCAAATTTTGTGTATGTAATTTCTTTTAATAAAGCCGCAGCTTCTTCAAGAGAATAAAGTTTGTTCTTGTCAACTTTAGCCCTTGCCTCTTTTTGCTTTTTAGTTAATTTTGCCATTTCAAAAATTTTTAATTAGGTTTTTTACCTGTTACAGTAATACCCATTGATCTTGCCGTCCCAGCAACCATGTCCATTGCTTTTGCTTCGGTAAACGCATTTAAATCTTGCATTTTATCTTCTGCAATTGCTTTAACTTGATCCCAAGTTACTTTTGCTACCTTTTTTCTGTTCGGTTCTCCAGATCCTTTTTTTACTTTGGCCGCTTCCATTAATTGTACTGCAGCTGGTGGGGTCTTAATTACGAAATCAAACGATTTATCCTTGAACACAGAAATTACAACTGGTAATACTTTACCGGCCTTATCCTGAGTCCTAGCATTAAATTGCTTACAGAATTCCATGATATTAACTCCAGCAGCTCCTAAAGCGGGTCCTACCGGTGGCGATGGATTCGCTGCACCTCCCCGAACTTGTAGCTTAACTACTTTACTTAATTCTTTTGCCATTTTTAAAATTTTAGTTGCACGTCTTTCCAATGGAAGCCAAAAGACATACGATCTATTTGTAACAATTATTAAACTTTTTCAACTTGCATATAACTTAATTCCAACGGCGTCTTTCTTCCGAATATTTTCACCATTACTTCAAGCTTACGCTTTTCCTCATTTATTTTTTCAATAGTTCCGTCAAATCCATTAAACGGACCGTCTATAACTTTTACGGTCTCTCCAATAGTAAACGGAATCGCTGCGTTAGCATCTGCATCTACGGTAAGCTCATCCACTTTACCTAACATTCTATTTACTTCAGACTGTCTTAAAGGCACAGGATCTCCTCCCTTTACCTCTCCTAAAAACCCAATGACGTTAGTAATGGATTTAATGATATGAGGAATCTCGCCAGTTAAATTGGCTTGTATCATTATGTAGCCTGGAAAATAAACTTTCTCTTTACTTATCTTTTTTCCGTTGCGAATTTGTATGACTTTTTCAGTAGGCACCAAAACTTGATCTACATAATCTCCGAGACCCAAACGGGCAATTTCGTTTTCTATATAGGTTTTGATTTTGTTTTCTTGACCACTAACGGCCCTTACAACATACCACTTTTTATTTCCACTAGTTTCAGACATTCTCTTTATGTGTATTTTACTTGATCCAGTCGAAATACGTTTCGATAACTCCACTAAATACTGTATCAACTCCCCAAATTGCCAAAGCAAATATTATTGAGAAAACAGCTACTACTATGGTCAAACGCTGAGCTTCAGCCCATGTTGGCCATGTAACATTGTTCTTTAATTCACTAAATGATTCTGAAATATAATTTACAAATCCTGCCATTATAGTTGTGTTAATTTTAAAGTGGGAGCTTTCAATTCTATTTTCTGTTAAATTCTATTTGGACCATTTATTTTTAGGTTCCAAACTGCTCTGCACGGGTTGCGAGACTCGAACTCACGACACCTGGTTTTGGAGACCAGTGCTCTACCAACTGAGCTAAACCCGTATTATAAAAAGAAAATATGATATTATCATTCTCTTCTTTTTATTTAATTTCAACCATTAATTTCTCAGTTGATGACCTCACGATTTAGGCGTGACAGTTTAATATAAATCAAGGCATCCTGAAAAATCAAGACGCCTTAATTAATATTTAAGCTATAATTAGTCTAAAATTTCAGTTACCTGACCTGCACCTACAGTACGTCCACCCTCACGGATAGCGAAACGTAAACCTACATTCATTGCAATTGGTTGGATTAACTCAACTGTAATTGTCAAGTTATCACCAGGCATAACCATCTCAACACCTTCTGGCAATGTAATATTTCCAGTTACGTCAGTTGTACGTACGTAGAACTGAGGACGGTAGTTATTATGGAATGGTGTATGACGTCCACCTTCTTCTTTTTTCAAGATATAAACCTCAGCTTTGAATTTAGCATGTGGTTTTACAGAACCTGGCTTAACAATAACCATACCTCTTGAAATTTGAGTTTTCTCAATTCCTCTCAACAAGATACCAGCGTTATCACCAGCTTCACCTCTATCAAGAATTTGACGGAACATTTCAATACCAGTAATAGTAGAGGTCAATTTCTCAGCTCCCATACCGATGATTTCAACTGGGTCTCCAGTTTTAGCAACACCAGTTTCGATACGTCCTGTAGCAACAGTCCCACGACCAGTAATAGAGAAAACATCTTCAATTGGCATCAAGAACGGCTTATCCATATCACGAACTGGCTCTTCAATCCAAACATCAACAGCTTCCATTAATTCTAACAATTTGTCAACCCATTGTTGTTCGCCGTTAAGGGCACCTAAAGCAGAACCTTGTACTACTGGACAGTTATCGCCATCATAATCGTAGAACGACAACAATTCACGAATTTCCATTTCAACTAGCTCTAATAATTCAGGATCGTCAACCAAGTCAACTTTATTCATGAATACAACAATTCTAGGAATACCAACTTGGCGACCTAAAAGGATGTGTTCACGCGTTTGTGGCATTGGACCATCTGTTGCAGCTACAACAAGGATAGCACCGTCCATCTGAGCGGCACCAGTAACCATGTTTTTTACGTAATCCGCGTGACCTGGACAGTCTACGTGAGCGTAATGACGATTTGCTGTTGCATATTCTACGTGTGATGTATTAATTGTAATACCTCTTTCTTTTTCTTCTGGAGCGTTATCAATTTGATCAAATGATCTTGCTTCTGAAAAACCTGCATCAGCTAATACTTTAGTAATAGCTGCTGTCGTAGTTGTTTTACCGTGATCCACGTGTCCAATTGTACCTATATTAAGGTGTGGTTTTGAACGATCGAAAGTTGCCTTTGCCATGTTTAATTTATTTTAATCTTAATTTATATTAGTGTTCAAAAATTTAATTTTGCTTATTTAAAAGAGCCAATGACGAGAATTGAACTCGTGACCTCTTCCTTACCAAGGAAGCGCTCTACCCCTGAGCTACACCGGCGTTTGAGTTTGGTGGTTTCAGGTTCCTGATTTCAAGTTCAAAAAGTTGCAACAAGAAACTTGAAACGTATCCAGAATAGTAAATCATATATTCTCAAATACAAGACTCACTCTTTGAGAGGGCAGGTCACGTATTGCCACGTGACAACATTTCACTCTTTTGAGAGGGAGATCACGCTTTTCGGCGTGACGACATCCACTCTTTGAGCGGGAGACCGGGTTCGAACCGGCGACATTCAGCTTGGAAGGCTGACGCTCTACCAACTGAGCTACTCCCGCAATTATTTAGGAACTTAGTCCTAATGTGTTTTATTCAATATGTAATGAACTTTTCAAAGTGATCTTCAAACTCAACTTCAAGATCCCTCCCTGCCTCCACAGGAATTAGATTACCTTCCTTCGGTCGGTGATCCGTAAGGGTGACCCCTTACTAAAACTTTTAAAACGCAGTTTTACAAAAGCGAGCTAAAAACTTTATCACATTGTTTTGGATTACCTCCCTTCGGTCGGTGATCCGTAAGGGTGACCCCTTACTAAAACTTTTAAAACGCAGTTTTACAAAAGCGAGCTTTTGACAACTGCTTATTTAAAAGTTTTGTGGGGAGAGCAGGATTCGAACCTGCGAAGACGTAGTCAGCAGATTTACAGTCTGCCCTCGTTGGCCGCTTGAGTATCTCCCCAAACCGATTCGAAATTTCATTTATCAACAATGGAATTCCTAATCTTACTTTCAATATTTTTATGAACGCTTCCCAAAACTCTAAAATTTTGAGATTCCTGCCTTCGCGGGAATTTGGAGCCGATAGAGGGACTCGAACCCACGACCTGCTGATTACAAATCAGCTGCTCTAGCCAGCTGAGCTACATCGGCTTTTTATGAACTTTTCCTTCAATAAAAAAGCCCGCTATTTCTAACGGACTGCAAATGTAGAGATTTATTTTTTTATTCAAAACATTTTATGAGAAATTTTTATCAAATATGTGATCTTAATTTCTCTTTTCGTCTTTTTAACTGTCTTTCGAGAGATGAAACTGCCATATCTACCCCTTCCTCAAATGTTTTACATTGTTTTTTAACCACAAAACTATCTCCAGGAACACTGACTCTGGCTTCAAATATTTTGTTTTCTTTATCACTTGTGTTTTCGACTTTGAGATAAACATCTGATTGGATGACTTTATCATAAAACAAATCTAATTTATCCATTCGTTTCTGAATAAAGTCGATCAACTTCTTGTCTGCTGTAAAATTAACTGATTGTGTGTTTACTTTCATCTGTTCGATTTTTTAAAAAATTAAGAACATGGAACCAAAAAAATATCCCATGCTTTCATTTGGTTAGACATTAGTTATGGTTTTTTACTTCTTGGATGCGCATTGGCATACACTTTCTTTAATTCAGCTATACTATTATGAGTATATACTTGGGTTGCCGCTAAGCTTGAATGCCCCAACAATTCCTTAACAGCATTTAAATCAGCTCCTTGATTAAGTAAGTGAGTTGCAAATGAGTGCCTCAATATATGCGGACTCTTTTTTACTTTACTAGAAGCTAAACTAAAATACTCATTTATAATTCTGTAAACAAGCGTTTCATATATTTTTAACCCTTTTTTAGTTAAAAACAAAAATTCCGGGTCGTCAATTGTTTCTAGTTCACTTCTTAACTGTAAATAATGTTTTGCAGTCATCACTACACTATCAATTAACGGCACAAAACGCTCTTTATTTCTCTTGCCGATAACCTTTAAGGTTTTATTGGCTAAATCCAAATCTTTTAACTTAATCTGAATGAGTTCTATACGTCTAATCCCCGTTGCGTAAAAAAGTTCTACGATAAGGCGGTTTCTCAACCCCTCAAAATCTGTTTCCATTTCCAATATTTCAATAACTTCTTCCATTTCATTTCTCGAAAATGGAATTTGGATTTTCTTTGTTGTTTTTAGCGCTTTGTGCTTGGATAAAGGATTGGTCTTAATTGTTTCTGTTTTAATCAGAAATTTAAAATAAGAGTTCAGTGATGAGATTTTACGATTGATACTTCTGTTGGAAATTTTTTGTTCTACCAAAAAAACAATCCAGTGTCTTATTTGAGAATAATTGACATCTTGAATAGTGGAAGAGTCATATTCATCCCCAATAAACATTGAAAAACCCTCAAGATCGCCGAGATAAGCCTTTACGGTCAACACTGAATATTTCTTTTCGTGTAGAAGATATTCCGAAAATGCTAAGAATTGTGAGTCTACTTCAGACATAAAGAGGACATTTAGATTTGGCCCATTAAATATAGGACAAAAAAAATTCCTGCGGTTGCAGGAATCTCTTTTATTTAATTGCAAAAAAACAGTTAAACGTTTTCTTGATCTTTTAAATATTGAATGTATTGTGCTTTTTGAAACGAAGCTCGTTTCAAAACTGAAGGCTTGTCAAACTGTTTACGCGCCTGTAATTGACGTTTCGTGCCCGTTCTGTCAAATTTTCGCTTGTAACGCTTTAACGCTCTATCTATATTTTCTCCTTCTTTAATTGGTATTATTAACATAGTCTCTTAACCTCCTCTCTTTTAGAATTTTCAGGCTGCAAATATAAAAAGTAAATTTTATTGTACAACTAAAAGTTTTAAATTATTAGATAAAATTTAAGTTATGTGTATCACACCAAATATTACAAAAAAAAGCAAAACACTTAATTTAATATATTTATTCAGAATTGGTTCATCACTTTTACGGAACTTGACAATTTGATACATTATGCTTGGCAGACCCAGAAGCACAAACATCCACCAATATAAAGTCAAGAAATCAGGCATTAATATTATGAATGAAATGACAATAGTTAAAAACAGTAGATTATATATTCCAAGAAAAAGAATTTTGTTTCATTTAGTAGTGCTCCGTTATTGTGCAGATCCTATATGAGATAGAGCACAAAACCTACAATTATGAGATAATTTGAGTTTTCCATAACATATTGTTTTATTGAATCTTTGACCACAACAGTAGTATCTGTCCTTTAAAAACTTAATCCTTAAATAAAGAAGACCGCTTGGTTAAATCCTGAATCAACTTTTCATCTTCTTCACTTTCCAAAAGCGTGTTATAATTTCTCCAAAAGCTCCTATCATAAGGCTTTACGGCGAAAATATCGGGATCCCAAGGTTGACTAAGTGCCAATTCAATCTGTTCTGGATCAAGAATGATTTCAGTAAACAACAATTCCTGAACGGTATAATAAAAACGTTCATCAGTGTTGGCATCCGGCTCAATCACTTCTCCAGGCTTGGTAGGTTTATAGCCGACATTCACCAATTTTGGAGTTTCATAATACAGATAATTAGGATACATTCTGTCTTGATATTCTCTAAAGGTCATTATTATCTTATGGTTGACCTTCGTATCGAAAAGCGTTTTACTTCTACTCTTTTGGGCATCTGAGGCAGCCACTAATTCGTACTCCAGTTTTTTAATGGCATAATTATCATAATAAATATATAGCCACCCTTTAGCATGATAGCCATCGTTATAGATACCCTTTGTTTCCAGGTTTATGAACTTATGGCTTTCTGAAATCTCAATCTTATAAATCTTTCTATCATCGTCCACCAATATAGTATCCAATCTGAATTGGTGTCTGTCCAAAATATCTTCACCAAACAAAGCACGATTGTTATTGACATTTCTAAAGACATTCAATTTGCTTTCAAAAAGGTTTTGAAGGCCATTGATTCTGGTATCATTCCATTTAATGGCTTTGACCAAAGTGGAAGTTTTGATGGTATCTCTTCTTAAATTTCTGGCAAGAAGATTGCGTCTATTTGATTTTTCCTTAAGATAGGCCGTATAAGTGAGTAGGCTATCCACATCACGTAAATCATAACTTTTTCTGACTTGATCGACATTAATTTTCAGATTGGAGGCCGATGATGAGCCATAACTAGAGTCATAAAGCGTTATTGCACTTTCGATAAGCCATTTAAATTCCCGTCGGTTTCGTTCCTTATGGCGTAAAAATCCCTTTTGAAGATAAGGCATATCGGGCATATTTACAGACAACCTTTCAAGAGACCTCAGTACGATATCATTGGCCGTTGTCGGTCTATTTTCCGCAATAAGGACAATTTCATCCAATGCAGCGATATCCTCTTCCAAATATATTTCCTGAGAATTATCAAACTCGTTCACAGGGGTTTTGAAACTCCTATAACCTATAGATGATATAACTAAAGTATCGTTTTCAAATTGAATCGGTACCAACAAAACGAATTTTCCATCGGCATTACTTACGGTTCCGATGGTCGTGTTCTGCACGTAAATACTGGCACTTTCAATAGGCATCAAGGTGCCAAAATCAGAAATTTTATTTTTGACTTCCTTTTGAGAAAAGACAGTAAAGGAATAAAAGCAAATGGATAAGGTCAGTAGGTATTTGAAATGATTATTCTTCATGATCAGGATGTAGATTAAGTTATAGATCAGACTTACACTATTTTTATAAATTATTGTTAGAGCCAATTTGGGGATGGCAACTAAAATAATGAGCAATTTTATGATGTCACAGGTTCGTAATCTTTTTATAAAGCATCAATGTAGCACAATTGGAGTGAATATTCGCTAAAATGATGATCAAAATATCTAAGTTGCCGGTTTATAGTCCTTTTTATCGATCACCATTTTAGCGCAATTGGGATGAATTTTCGCCAAAATGATGATCAAAATATCTAAGTTGCCGGTTTATAGTCCTTCTTATCAATCACCATTTTAGCGCAATTGGGATGAATTTTCGCCAAAATGATGATCAAAATATCTAAGTTGCCGGTTTATAGTCCTT
>NZ_JALKAU010000038.1:0-32767 GCF_023015735.1 Gelidibacter sp. F63206 | reverse complement strand
TAAAATGGAATTTTTTTCTGTTAAGTTGTGAATATGCATAAGGCGTAAACTCTAATTTGAATGGTAAAGTTAATTAATTAGAAGTATATTTACGTTTTAAAATCATCAGATTATGTTTACAGCAAAAGCCAATGAAATTTTTCAAAAAGTCATCGATACTTACCACATAAAGAATACGGTTGACCAAGTCTTTAAAAATATTTATGACGAAGACAAGAACTTGATAGAACACCTCTTATACAGAAAATGTTGGATTGATACCGTTCAATGGCATTATGAAGACATCATCAGAGATCCAAATATTGATCCTGTGGAAGCCTTGAAACTAAAACGTCAGATTGATGCGTCCAATCAGGACAGAACAGATATGGTTGAATATATTGACAGTTATTTTTTAAGTCTTTATGATGATGTTGAACCGAAACCAAATGCAACTATCAATACCGAAAGTCCTGCATGGGCTATAGACAGGTTATCCATCTTAGCTTTAAAAATTTACCATATGAATGAGGAAGTTGAGCGTCCTGATGCTTCTTCATCACATAAGCTCAACTGTACAACTAAACTTAATGTGCTGTTGGAGCAGCGCAAGGACTTGAGCAAGGCTATTGACGATTTGCTTGCAGACATTAAAAATGGTGACAAATACATGAAAGTGTACAAGCAAATGAAAATGTATAATGATGATGAATTGAATCCTGTGTTGCGGGGACAAAAATAAACTAAACGCAACCTGTCAGGTTTCCAAAAACCTGACAGGTTTATTTTTTGTAAAATGTCTAATTCCAAACCCAAACCCAAACACATCCTCGTCATCCGTCTATCCGCCATGGGAGATGTTGCCATGACCATTCCGGTTTTAAGGGCATTAACAGAACAGTATCCAGGGATCCAATTAACCGTCTTGACCAGGGGCTTCTTTAAACCCTTTTTTCGTGATTTAGAAAATGTATCTGTTTTTGAACCCGATTTAAAAGGAAAACATAGAGGTTTTTTTGGCCTTTTGGAACTTTCTAAAGAATTAAGGATTTTGGGCATTGATGCTGTGGCCGATTTACACAATGTCCTAAGAAGCAATATTCTAAAAATCTTTTTGTTAGATTTGAAGCCCGTTCAAATAGATAAGGGAAGAGCCGAAAAGAAAGCCTTAGTTAATGGAAAGATTTTCGAACAGCTGAAAACCACCCATCAACGTTATTGTGATGTTTTTGAAAAATTGGGATTTCCTATTGAAATTTTAGAACCTTCTTTTCCTGATCGCTCCGAATTGAATTCCAAAACTCTTGAAATTGTAGGAAGGGATACCAAAAACTGGATAGGAATTGCGCCATTTGCAGCACATAAAAGCAAAATGTATCCATTGCAATTGATGGAAGAAGTGATTAAAGAGCTATCAAAAGACTATAAAGTATTGCTGTTTGGAGGTAAAGAAGATGCTGAATACTTGAATTCGCTTCAAGGTGAAAATGTCACGAGTATCGCTGGAAAGCTAAGTCTTGATGAAGAATTGGACGTCATTTCAAATTTGGATATCATGCTTTCTATGGATTCGGGCAATGCGCATATGGCCGCAATGCTGGGCATAAAAGTTGTGACACTTTGGGGTGTCACCCATCCGTATGCAGGTTTTTACCCATTCCATCAGGACGAGAATAATGCGCTTTTAGCTGATCGCACAAAATTCCCTAAAATTCCCACCTCTATTTACGGCAATAAATTTCCTGAAGGATATGAAACTTGCATGGAAACTATCCATCCCAAGGATGTCATAGAGAAGATTGAAAACATCATAAAAAAACCCTACTAGAAAGCAGGGTTATCAGATTTAATTTTTTGCTAATAGATAATCCTTATAATAACAATTAAATCAAGAATAAAAATATAGTATTCTTAATTCTTAACATAATTTTAAGAGAGTTACTTGGTTTTTTTCGATGAAATAATAGTTTTTAAAGATTAACCGTATTATTGCTATTGGCATTAAAAACATGTTTAAATATCGTCATAATCAATTTTGATATGTGGTGTTAATGGATGTGCCTGGCAGGTTAAAATCAAGCCCTCGGCAACTTCACCATCAGTCAAGATGTTATTTTGACGCATTTTCGCTTCACCTTCAATGATACGTGCCAAACAACTACTACAAATACCACCTTGGCATGAATAAGGCGCGTCTAAATCGTTATCAAGAGCGGCCTCGAGGATGGTCTGTTTTTGTGACATTTCAAATGTAGTCGTATCATCGTCCAGAACAATAGAAATTTTGGTCTGTCCATCAGGAAGGGTCACAGTATCCCTTTCTGTAGGTTTTGCAGCTTTAAAAAGCTCAAAAAAGACACGATCTTTCGGTATGTCATGATCAGCAAGGACATCTTTTACAGTATGGATCATCGCTTCAGGGCCACATAGGTAAAAAGCATCAATACTTAAGTCTTTATGTTTGTGCTTCAAGATAAGGTTGACCGTACTTTTTTCGATGCGTCCAAAAATAGAATCATCCTCTTGGGCTTGACTAAAAACGAACTGGATGGCCAAACGATCACTGTATTGACGTTGCAGTTCCAGTAATTCGCTCAAAAACATGGTATCGTCTGTCGTTTTATTGCCATATACCAAAACCACATTACTTAAAACTTCTTCTTCCAGAGCACATTTCACAATACTTAAAATAGGGGTAATGCCGCTTCCTGCTGCAAAGGCTGCAATGTGTTTGGTTTTGGAGTCATTGGGTTCAAAAATAAAATGACCTCTCGGTGGGGCTACTTCCAACTGGTCTCCAACTTTCAACTGCTTATTGACGAATGCAGAAAAAGTGCCATCTTTAACTTCTTTAACCGCAACTTTTAAAACGCCGCTTTTGGGCGATGAGCATAAGGAATAATCACGTCTTATTTCTGTGCCATTAATAGTCGCTTTTATGGTAATATATTGGCCTGCTTTGAATTTGTAAGCTTCTTTTAGGTCTTGAGGTACTTCAAAAGTGATGGTCACCGATTTGGAAGTGACTCTTTCAATATTTTTTATGGATAGGGTGTGAAATTGTGACATATTATAAATTTTCCTCAAAAGTAACGAAAGCTTATAATAAATGCCACCTCTCTAACAAAATAATAAGAGATGTGGAGTGGGTATGCAGGTAGATATTTTTGGATTATTTTTTCTTTTTTTAATTTGTTTGTAACAAATAGTGCTTTAATATTACCAATATTTAAATCGCAACTAAATCAGTATGATTAAATATTTTATTAGTCTCGAGTGGAAATCCTTTATAAGATCAGCTTCTTTTAGGACCAATCTCTTCCTAAAAATAATGATGGTTTTTGGTGCTCTATGGATGATCGCCTCATTTTTACTTTTAGGCTTTGGGGTTTATTTTATCATTGAGGAGCAATTTAAAATGGAACCTTTCCAAGTGGTCAACCAAGCACTGATTTACTATATGGGAATTGACTTGGTGTTCCGGTATTTTCTTCAAAAAATGCCAGTGATGAACATCAAGCCCCTAATGTATCTTCCAATTAAAAGAAAAGCAATTGTCAATTTTGCCATTGGCAAGACTATGATTTCATTTTTCAATATTCTGCATGCGTTCTTCTTTATTCCTTTTTCGATTGTGCTAATTATGGAAGGTTTTCCGGTTTTACAGGTGTTGGCTTGGAGCTTTGCTATTTTAGGTTGGATTTATTGCAATAATTTCATCAATATCTTCGTCAATAATAAAGATATGGTCTTTTACGCAGTAATTGGCTCCATTGTAGCAATGATCGGTCTGCAGTATTACGGCATTTTTGACATCACCCAGTTTACCTACCCTATTTTTAATTCCTTTTACGCAATACCCTATTTGGCTTTTATTCCAGCAGTATTGGCTGTGGTGTTTTATAGGATGGCCTTTACTTTTTTTAAAAACAACTTGTATTTGGACGCTGGACTTTCCATAAAGCATGACATTGCGGAAACTCAGGATTACACGTGGTTGAACCGCTTTGGGAGCATGTCCACGTTCCTTAAAAATGATATTAAATTATTAAGACGCAATAAACGCTCAAAAACAACCTTGCTCATTAGCGTGCTATTTATATTTTATGGATTGCTCTTTTTTACTGGCTCTGTTGAGGCCTATGAAGGTCCTTTCTGGAGAGTCTTTGCCGGGATTTTTATATCTGGCGGGTTCTTATTTACTTTTGGACAATTTGTACCAAGTTGGGACAGTGCCTACTACCCTTTAATGATGAGCCAGAACATTCGCTATAAAGAGTATATCGCTTCAAAATGGTATTTAATGGTTATTGCAACCATTGCTTCAACAATCATTTCTGTTTTTTATCTGTATTGGGGATGGCAAGCTTATGCCGCAGTTGTCGTGGGTGCCATTTACAATATAGGTGTCAATAGCCATTTGGTGCTATGGGGTGGTGCGTATATCAAAACCCCGATAGATCTGACCACAAGTAAAAAAGCTTTTGGAGATAAACAGGCCTTTAATGCGAAGACTTTATTGTTGACCATTCCTAAATTGTTATTGCCAATGGCAATTTATGCCGTTGGACACTTTACACTTGGAGAAGCTTTCGGTTTTGCTTTGGTAGCCATTGCTGGATTGGCCGGATTTTTATTTAAGAACAAAGTATTCAACATTATAGAAAGGGTCTATAAATCGGAAAAATACAAAACATTAGCCGCTTACAAACAAAACAACTAATTATGATAACAGTATCCAATCTATCAAAAACATATAATGCAGGCCCCGTTTTAAGCATTGAAAACCTCGACATTCCAAAAGGTCAGAGCTTTGGACTGGTAGGTAATAATGGCGCAGGGAAAACGACGTTTTTCAGCTTGCTTTTGGATCTGATCCAACCCACCACCGGATTTATTAAAAGCAAGGACATTCAAGTCAACGAAAGTGAAGATTGGAAGCCTTTCACTTCGGCCTATATTGATGAAACCTTTTTAATTGGTTATTTAACTCCTGAAGAATACTTCTATTTTATTGGAGAATTACGCGGTCAAAATAAAGCCGATGTCGATGCATTATTAATTCAGTTTGAAGATTTTTTCCACGGTGAAATATTGAGCCAAAAAAAGTATCTGAGAGATTTGAGTAAGGGCAACCAGAAAAAGGTAGGTATTATAGCCGCCTTGATCGGGAATCCGGAAGTTATCATTCTTGATGAGCCGTTCGCCAATTTAGATCCTACTACCCAAATCCGATTGAAACAGATTATCAAAAATCTTGCAGGACAACAGGGTGTTACAGTGTTGGTATCAAGTCATGACCTTATGCATGTGACGGAAGTGAGTGATCGGATTGTCGTTCTGGAGAAGGGTGAAGTCATTAAAGATTTGGCTACAAGTGCCGCCACGTTGAAAGAATTGGAAGCACATTTTGCGGGGGAATAGCAGGTTATCTTTGGACAAACAAGACCTCACAGGTTTCCACCTGTCCGCCGAAGGAGGAAAACCCCTGAGGTCTTCTCAGCGTCACCTATACACGAAATTGAAAGCTGACCTGCATGGTTGTTTAGGCGGGTGACATCGTGTGAAACAGAACGCAAATGGCGTTGATTATGGTTGATATTGACTGATTTATTTGGCACGAAGAGTAAAATTGGAATTTGCTGCTTTTAGACCTGACAGGTTTTCAAAACCTGTCAGGTCTCAACATAATATTCGGCATTCGCGATTCCGCGGCTCTGCGAGAAATACCTGAGAAGCAACCCAGTAACCCGCATCAAAAACTCCACTAATTTTTCCTCGAATAATTCAAAAAGATGCTTATTTTTACGGCATTGCATAATATTTGCAGCTGTTTTTAGTTATCTTATGAACCAAATACAACCAACGTTGCACAGTTTTTTCAAATCCATAATGGTTCTGTTTTTCGCGGCACTTATAGTCTCAAGCTGCTCGCGCAAGAAGGATACTTTCATTAACAGAAACTTTCATGCAATGGGCACCAAATATAACGTTCTCTACAATGGGAATATGGCCCTTGAAAATGGAAGAGAGGCTGTTGATGATGCCTTTACGGATAACTATTGGGAATTGCTTCCTGTAGAACGTATGGAAACCACAGATGATTTTATGCTCCCGGGCCAGTCCAAAAACTCCGATTTTGAACGCGCCGAAGAGAAAGCTATCAAGGCAGTTCAGACCCATGGTATGAATATCAAGGGGAGAGAACGGAATCCGCAAATTGATGAAGCCTATCTATTGCTTGGAAAAGCACGTTATTTCGACCAACGTTTTATTCCTGCAGTGGAAGCCTTTAATTATATTCTTTACAAATACGCTGCCAGCGATAAAATCAATGAAGCAAAAATTTGGCGTGAAAAGACCAATATGCGTCTTGAAAACAATGAGCTTGCCATCAAAAACTTAAAGCGCCTGATGCGATTGGAAAATTTAGAGGATCAGGATTTAGCTGATGCCACTGCTGCTTTAGCGCAGGCCTACATTAACATTCAAGCAAAGGACAGCGCCTTGACCCAATTGGCAATTGCTGCATCCTATACTAAGAAAAATAAGGAAAAAGCACGTTATAACTATATCAGAGGTCAACTTTACAATGAGTTTGGATATAAAGACAGTGCCAATATGGCTTTTGATAAGGTTATTGATTTGCACAGAAAAGTACCTCGAGCCTATTATATCAATGCACATTTGGCAAAGGCGGCCAACTTTGACCTTGAAACGGGCGACGTTTTGGCATTTCAGGACTATCTGACCGAACTTGAGGAAAACCGTGAAAACAGACCCTTTTTGGACAAAATTTATTACCGCATTGCGGAATTCCATAAACAGGCCGATCGGGATTCGTTGGCAGTGGTATACTACAATAAATCGTTGAGAGCGTCTTCAGGTGATAAGCACTTACGCGCTCTTGACTATGTCACTCTGGGCAATATGAGTTTTGACAAATCAGAATATAAAACGGCTGGCGCTTATTATGACAGTACGCTGACGAATATGGTGATCGACTCCAAACCTTACCGGACTATTAAGCGCAAAAGAGAGAATTTAGAGGATGTTATTTATTATGAAAGTGTAGCTCAAGTAAATGACAGTATCTTGAATTTGGTTAATTTATCTGATGCCGATAGAGTTGCCGTATTCGAAACCTATATCGAGAAATTGAAGGCAGAAGCCGAGCTTTTAAAAGAGCAGGAAGAAATTGCCCAACGAAAGGCCAATGCGGGTATTATTGCAGCCGATAATGTAGCGAACAACAGAGGTGTCGGAAATTTTGCAAGCAGCGCCGCAAATCCACCGGGTGGAGCAAAGTCTACCTTTTATTTTTATAACCCCAATACTGTAGCCTACGGGAAAAATGAATTTCTAAAAATTTGGGGCGACCGATCCCTCCAGGATAATTGGCGACTTTCGAGTACACGAAGCAACGAACTTACCGTTCAAACGAATGATTTAATAGTTGATGCCTCCGATGAAGAGCGTTACGATCCAGAGTTTTATATTTCAAAAATTCCGACCGATCAGAAAGTCATTGACAGTATTATTAAAGAAAGAAATTACGCCTATTATCAATTGGGGGTTATCTATAAGGAAAAGTTTCAGGAATACAGACTTGCAAAAGATAAACTCAAAACCTTAATGGCGAATGAGCCCGAAGATCGGCTTGTCTTGCCTACCAAATACAACTTATACAAACTATACGGACGTTTGGATGAAACCAATGCTGAAGAACAGATGAAGCACGATATCATCACGAATTATCCAGATTCGAGGTATGCCGCCATCCTTTTAAATCCAAAATCGGAAATGTCCAAGGACGAGAACAGTCCGGAAAGTATTTACGAGCGCACCTATGCCAGTTACGAGGCACAAAACTTTCAAGAGGTCATTGATCAGAGTGATAAGTACGTTCTTGAATTTGAAGGTGAACCCATTGTGCCTAAGTTTGAAATTTTAAAAGCCTCAGCGATGGGACGTTTGTACGGATTTGAGGCGTATAAAGAAGGTGTGAATTATATTGCTTTGAATTATCCAAATTCTGAAGAGGGCAAGCGGGCTCAGGAAATCATAAAAAACGTTATCCCTGCTTTATCCGATAAAGAATTTAAAGCAGACTCCATAGGCTCTAAATTTAATGTCTTGTATCAGTTTGATCACTCGAATGCTGAAGATGTGGACGCATTTATAGAGACCTTGAAGGATGAGGTCTCGCAGATTAGGTATTTCGACCTTAGCGTTTCCAAGGATATTTATAATAATAACACTACTTTTGTAGTGGTGCATGGCTTAAAAAGTATTAACGGTGCTAGAGGATTTGCCGATTTACTTAGAGAGCGGAAAGCCAATATCACACGACCTTATATTGCCATTTCATCACCTAACTATGAAATTGTGCAAAGACATAAAAACCTCAAAGACTACCTAGAAAACCAATAAACCAACAGAATTATGTTTACAGAAAAACCAAAAAAAGGAAAAACAACCTCAGAAGCGGTTAACCAACAAAACACCATTGCAAAAGGCACAACCATTACAGGAGATATCATTAGTGATGGCGATTTTAGAATTGAAGGCACCATACAGGGCAACGTTAAAACCCCAGGGAAAGTTGTGATTGGGAGAACGGGCATTATCAACGGTACACTTAAGGGGGCCAATGCAGATATAGAAGGTAAATTTTCAGGCAAGCTTATCCTTTCAGATACTTTGTCGCTCAAAGCCTCAGCCATCGTGGAGGGCGAAGTGGAAGTGAGCAAGTTGGCCGTTGAACCTGGAGCTGCGTTTAATGCTACCTGTCTCATGAAAGGAACCCTCAAGGAACTTGGCAATACTAGCAATCAAAAAGCACCACAACCCAATGTCAAACCAACCGAAAAGGGACAACCCGCTTAATAGCTACGCCAAATATTCAAGTATAGCCATACAAATGTTTGCCATTATCGGAATTGGCAGCTTTATCGGTGTCAAGATTGACGACCATTACGGTAACGAAAATAATCTGTGGACCATTATTTTGTCTTTAACCTCCACTATTGTGGCGGTGGTTTTTGTAATAAGACGTATTATTGCAAATTCAAAAGATGAGAATTAACTTCGATCTGCCCGCAAATTGTGCGGAAGATTGTGGTTATATATAATATCCAATAATTTTTTTCCTTATTTAATGAATCCAACCTTTCTTAAAAGACAAGTTAATTTTTTACTTCTTATCACGGTTATGAGCTTAGTGCTCTATGGCATTCATAGTTATTTGCTGACCTATTTTGGAACAGATCTAAAACTGTTTTTCCCAGTCTGGCAGATTTATGTGTTCCATTTTTCAGTCACAACCTTGCTGTATACAGTGGTAAATTACAAGTTTTCAACCGGTAAAACTGATATTTTCGTACTCTTTATGGGAAGTACATTCGTAAAAATGTTTCTTGCCATTTTATTTCTTTTACCCATTATCCTATCGGATTTTGAGAAGAAACAACCCGACATTTTCAACTTTTTTATCCCCTATTTTATCTACTTGGCCTTCGAGGTTTATTCCATTACAAAATTCCTTCAAAAACCCTCATAACAACCTCGGTTTTAATATTGACAAAAAAGTGTTTGACATTTAACATAATGTACGTACATTTGCACGGAATTTAGAGCAAGGTATTTTTAAGCTATTCATAATGACATTAAACACTTTAAGGTCCGTATTGTTTTTGGTTTTTTCTTTAGCAATTGCCAATTCTGGTTTTGCCGCTCAAGAAAACGATAGTGAAGACAACGGGTTCAATGCCAAGGAAATGATTATGCATCACGTTAAGGATGCCCATGAGTTTCATATTGTAGAATGGAATAATAAGCCCATAAGTATTCCGTTGCCAATCATTCTATACACGGATAACGGTCTGGTGACGTTTATGTCAAGTGAGTTTCACCACGACGATTCAGGGACGCAAATAGTTGAGAAGAACGGCGAGCGCTTTGTGAAATATCACGAAAAAATTTACCAATTGAATGCTGGAGTAGATACCCTTACCTTTGATGAAGAGGACCATCCTACAAATGCGGCATTGCCTTTAGATTTCTCTATTACCCGAAACGTATTTATGATGTGGGTGACCATGCTGTTGTTGTTTGTCATATTTATCTCTTCTGCCCGCAAGTATAAAAAAACAAACAAATTTGTCCCAAGTGGCATTGCTTCCTTTATGGAGCCACTCGTTATTTTTATCAGAGATGAAGTGGCCATTCCGATGATTGGTGAAAACAAATACAGAAGGTTCATGCCGTTTTTGTTGAGCGTGTTTTTCTTTATATGGATCAATAATATCTTCGGATTGATTCCTGTTTTAAACGGCGCCAATGTGAGTGGTAATATTGCCTTTACATTGTCTTTGGCATTGTTCACATTTTTCATTACCATGTTCAGCGGTAACAAAAACTATTGGAAACATATTTTTTGGATGCCTGGAGTTCCAGTGCCGATGAAAATATTCCTAGCGCCTATTGAGATCATAGGGATGTTTGTAAAACCGTTCTCATTGACCATTCGTTTGTTTGCCAACATTACGGCAGGGCATATCATCATCTTATCCTTGATGTCCCTTATCTTTATATTTAAGAGTGTATTTATTGCACCGGTATCTGTAGGGTTTTCATTGTTCATTTTAATCATAGAAATTGTAGTTACTGCAATTCAAGCATATATATTTACCGTGTTGTCAGCCCTCTATATCGGATCGGCAACAGCGGAAGAAGACAATCATTAATTAATTTAAATTTTATATTATGACTATTACAGGAATTGCAGCAATCGGAGCTGGTATCGCAGTTATTGGAGCTGGAATGGGAATTGGAAAAATCGGTGAGTCAGCTATGAACGCTATGGCTCGTCAACCGGAAATCCAAGGAAAACTTCAGACTTCAGCGCTTATCTTAGCAGCTTTCGTAGAGGCAGTAGCACTTTTTGGTGTTGTTGCGTCGTTAATCGTTTAATTAGGATTACAAGATACAGAGGTAACGGTTGGTTGCCTCTGTATTTTAAAATTTAAATTATTAAAACTAAAACCTATTTTATAAATGGATTTAATTACACCAGGGTTAGGACTTGTTTTTTGGTCGATCATCACTTTTTTATTTCTTCTTATCGTGTTAAAAAAGTTTGCATGGAAGCCAATTTTAGGAGCTATTGATGAACGTGAGAATGGCATTAAGAATGCATTGGAAGCCGCTGATAAGGCGCGATTGGAGATGGAAAATCTTAAGGCAGATAACGAACGTATCCTTAACGAAGCACGTGCTGAACGTGAAGCTATGTTGAAAGATGCGCGTGAGATCAAAAATAAGATGGTCAGTGATGCCAAAGAAGAAGCCCAAGAAGAGGCAACTAAAATGATCACTCAAGCTCAAGAAGCTATTGAGAACGAAAAAAGATCGGCTATGGCTGAGCTTAAAAATCACGTGGCAAGCTTATCTATTGAGATTGCTGAAAAAGTGGTACGTGAAGAGCTATCCAACAAAGGCAGACAATTGGAATTGGTCGAGTCTATGTTAGGTGATGCAAAATTGAATTAAGAGATTAAGTATAATTAAATAAGATCCCTGCCTTCGCAGGGAGTAATATGGCACAAACAAGAACAGCAATACGTTATGCAAAAGCAGTTTTAGATCTTGCTAAAGACCAAAACTCGGCAGAGATTGTCAATGCTGATATGAAATCCATTGCTAATGCTGTAGAGGCCAGTACAGAATTAAAAGACATGCTTTTAAGTGCTGTAATACCTGTAGCAACAAAAAAATCGGCGTTATTGGCAATTTTCAAAGACCTAAACAAGTTAAGTTCAGGGTTGATTAATACGTTAATTGAGAATAAGCGTATCGACATTTTATGTGAAGTTGCCCAAAAGTTTACAGAGCTTTATAACGAAAGTCAGGGCAAGCAAGTTGCAAAAGTAACTTCGGCGGTAGCCTTAACTGATGCCCTTAAAGCGAAGGTATTGGCCAAAGTAAAAGAGCTTACGGGCAAAGAAGCTGATATTGTAAATATTGTTGATGAATCCATTTTAGGTGGTTTCATTTTACGCGTTGGAGATATTCAGTACGATGCAAGTATTGCGAACAAATTAAATAAGTTAAAAAGAGAATTTATATTAAACTAAAATAATTCAGAATTCTAAATTCTGAATTCAAAATTAATAAAAATGGCAGAAGTAAAACCAGCTGAAATTTCAGCAATCTTAAAGCAACAATTGTCAGGGTTTGAAGCTAGTGCTTCATTGGACGAAGTAGGAACGGTATTGACTGTTGGAGATGGTATTGCCCGTGTTTACGGCTTGGCAAACGTCCAATATGGTGAATTGGTTGAATTTGCAGATGGTCTTGAAGGCATCGTACTGAATCTTGAAGAAGATAACGTAGGTGTCGTATTATTAGGACCAGCAGTAGGTATCAGCGAAGGCTCTACCGTAAAACGTACAGAGCGTATTGCTTCCTTAAAAGTTGGTGAAGAAATCGTTGGACGTGTTGTGGATACTTTAGGAACTCCGATTGACGGAAAAGGCCCTATTGGTGGAACGCTTTATGAAATGCCATTAGAACGTAAAGCTCCTGGTGTTATTTACCGTGAACCGGTAACTGAACCATTACAAACAGGTATCAAATCTATTGATGCCATGATTCCTGTTGGTAGAGGACAACGTGAATTGGTTATTGGTGACCGTCAAACTGGTAAAACAGCAGTTTGTATTGACACCATTATCAATCAGAAAGAATTCTATGATGCAGGTGAGCCTGTTTATTGTATCTATGTAGCGGTTGGACAAAAAGCATCAACAGTTGCTTTGATTGCAAAAACCTTGGAAGAAAAAGGAGCAATGGCATATACAACGATTGTTGCCGCCAATGCATCCGATCCTGCTGCAATGCAAGTGTATGCACCGTTTGCCGGTGCTGCAATTGGTGAGTATTTTAGAGATACTGGCCGTCCAGCATTGATTGTTTTTGACGATTTGTCAAAACAAGCGGTAGCTTACCGTGAAATTTCATTATTGTTACGTCGTCCACCGGGACGTGAGGCGTACCCTGGTGACGTTTTCTACCTTCACTCAAGATTATTGGAGCGTTCAGCTAAGATTATCGACAACGATGATATAGCCAAAGAAATGAACGATTTGCCAGATGTGTTGAAACCAATGGTAAAAGGTGGTGGTTCATTAACGGCATTACCTATCATTGAAACACAAGCAGGTGACGTATCGGCATATATTCCTACCAACGTAATTTCTATTACTGACGGACAGATTTTCTTGGATGGTGATTTATTTAACTCTGGTGTTCGTCCAGCTATTAACGTAGGTATTTCGGTATCTCGTGTAGGTGGTAATGCGCAGATTAAATCGATGAAAAAAGTATCTGGAACCTTAAAATTAGATCAAGCGCAATTCCGTGAACTGGAAGCCTTTGCTAAGTTTGGTTCTGATCTTGATGCCGTGACTTTAAATGTTATTGAAAAAGGAAGACGTAACGTTGAGATATTGAAACAAGCTCAAAACGATCCATTTAAAGTTGAAGATCAGATTGCTATCATTTATGCAGGATCTAAAAACTTATTGAGAGATGTACCTGTTGAAAAAGTAAGAGAATTTGAACGTGATTATTTAGAGTTCTTAAGAGCTAAGCACAGTGATGTTCTTGCAGCTTTAAAGGCAGGAAAACTAACTGATGAGATTACTGATACGCTGGCAGCAGTGGCTAAGGAATTATCGGCGAAGTTTCGTAAATAAAAAGTTATAAGTTTAGAGTTATGAGTTCAGAGTTAATAATCTCAAGTAAAGAATTCATAACTCCTCACTCATAACTCATAACTTGAAAAAAGATGTCATTAGATAACAGTCCAATTCGCATTAAGAGTTTTCTATTTGCATGCGAGATTGTTCTTTTTACTGATAAATTAAAACAAAACAAAGACTTTGAGTTAGCATCTCAAATATTAAAGAGTGGAACAAGTATTGGTGCCAATACAAGAGAAGCTCAAAGAGTTGTAAGTACAAAGGATTTTAAAAATAAATTTGGTATAGCTCTTAAAGAGGCTGACGAAACCAAATATTGGTTGGAAATTCTTGAAGCAACAGGAAGAGACGTACCAAAAGACCTGAAGGATAAGTGTGAAGAGTTAATTAGGATATTAGTTGCTATAATTAAAAACTCATAACTCTGCACTCATAACTCATAACTTGTAAAATGGCAAACTTAAAAGAAATACGTAACAGAATTACATCGGTGTCTTCCACGATGCAGATCACTAGTGCCATGAAAATGGTATCTGCTGCGAAGTTGAAGAAAGCGCAAGATGCGATTACTGCTATGCGTCCGTATTCTGATAAATTAACGGAATTATTGCAAACCTTAAGCGCAACTTTAGATGCCGATTCGGGAAGTGAATTTGCGGAACAGCGTGAAATCAAAAATGTGACTTTGGTATCCATTACCTCCAACAGAGGTTTGGCCGGTGCATTCAATTCAAATATTATCAAAGAAACCAATCGTTTGATCAGAGAAGAGTATGCAGGTAAGGAAGTCTCTGTTTTCGCAATAGGTAAAAAGTCTGCGGATGCCTTTAAGAAAGGCGATCGGGTTATTGCCAATAAAAGCGATATTTATGACGATTTGACTTTTGATAATGTTGCTGAAATTGCCGATTTGCTGATGGATCATTTCTTGACCCATAGAACGGATAAAATAGTTTTAGTTTACAATAAGTTTAAGAACGCGGCGACTCAAGAAATTATGAGCGAACAGTTTTTGCCGATAGTTCCGATGGAAGGCGCTGAAGAAGTAGACACCGACTACATTTTTGAGCCTTCAAAAGCAGAAATCGTCAAGGAATTAATTCCTAAATCTTTAAAGACACAGCTTTATAAGGCTCTTAGAGACTCTTTCGCTTCAGAACACGGCGCTCGTATGACTGCGATGCATAAAGCAACAGATAACGCCACAGAATTGAGAGATCAATTGAAATTGACCTATAACAAAGCACGTCAAGCTGCCATTACAAACGAGATCCTTGAGATCGTTGGTGGAGCTGAAGCGCTTAATAATTAAAACACGGATTCCTGCGCAAGCAGAAATCTCGTAATTTAAAAGCCTTACTTTCCAAAAGTGAGTCTTTTTTTATGCCTAAAACTCTCCATGTAACATTTTATTGATTTTGAATCTAAAGGTAAAATCAATTAAAATGTATATTATGAAAACAATTTAAATCCTTCGCTGGTGCGCGATTGCATCGCGTACCTTTACCGCTGCAACAGTTTTCAGGATCAGCACCCCACCTACTAAAATGCGTCCCACTTTCAGGAAATAATTGGAAGGTGCAGCCAGGACCATACTTCAATATTCGGTGTTCAGCCTTCTATTTTCGATATTCAAAAGCTTCAGGGGTTTCCTTCGGGTTTAGTTCGGGTTTAGTTCGGGTGCCACATAAATCAAAAGACTTCCCAGTTGAAATCTCTTAAATCTTCGCCTGATAGGTATACAATTCATAATACCTGCCTTCTTTGGCAATCAATTGGTCATGGGTGCCGCGTTCAACAATATGTCCTGCTTCAATGACCAAAATCTGATCGGCTTTTCTAATTGTACTTAAACGGTGGGCAATCACAATAGTTGTTCGGTCTTTAATCAATTCAGCCAAACTTTTTTGAATTAAGGCTTCACTTTGGGTGTCTAAGCTTGACGTGGCTTCGTCTAAAATGATGATTTTGGGGTTGGCTAAAATGGCTCGGGCAATTGCTAAGCGTTGGCGTTGCCCGCCAGAAAGTTTGACGCCTCGTTCACCAATTAAAGTATCTAAACCTTCATCAAAACGGTCTGTGAATTCGTTGACATAGGCTGCATTTACCGCATTTAGTAATTCTTCTTCCGTGGCATTTGGTCTCGGGAACATGATGTTTTCGCGAATTGTGCCTTCAAATAAAAATTCATCCTGTAACACCACGCCTAAATATTGACGGTAGCTGCTTAATTTGACTTGCGATAAATCATGATGGTCAATAGTGACCTTTCCTATTTTCGGAGTTAAAAATGTAGCTGAAAGTCCTGCAATAGTTGATTTTCCAGAACCTGAACTTCCCACCAAAGCAGTTACAGAGCCCGCTGGCGCTTTAAAATTAATATTGTGCAAAATTTGCTTGCCTTCTTCATAAGAGAATGACACATCTGTAAATTCAATATCGCCTTTTAAAGTATCTAAGGCAATGGTTCTGTTTTGGTTGTCTTCTTCAGCCGTCATATTCATGAGTTCTTCAGTTCTATCCAAACCTGCCAAGGCCTCGGTCAATTGGCTCCCGATATTGCTCATTTGAACTATTGGAGCAATCATAAACCCCAGGATGAGGGTGAAGAACAAAAAGTCCCCTGTGGTCATTTCGCCAATCATCATATAATAACCGCCCATTCCCATAATACCGGTGGTGGCGACGCCAATTAAAAAGGTTGAAGAACTCGTCATTAAGGCCGTTGCCGTCAAGCTCTTTTTAACATTTTGGTATAAGCGCTCAACTCCTTTTTCGAAAACACTATTTTCTTGTTCCTCGGCATTAAAGGCTTTAATCACCCGAACTCCTGCAAGAGTTTCTGTTAATCGACCAGTAACTTCAGCATTTATTTTACCACGAGCCCTAAACACTGGACGTATATATTTAAAAGCTTTTAAGGCAACCAGACCAAATATGGACAGTGGCAATAAGACAAAAAGTGTCATCCAGGCATTCAGTTTAATCAAAATTATCAAGGACACGATCGCCGTAAACGAACCGCCTACCAACTGCACCAAGCCAGTACCTATCAGATTTCTAACACCTTCAACATCTGTCATGATCCTTGACACCAAGGCACCCGATTTAGTATTGTCAAAAAAGCTGATCGGTAATGACAGGACTTTTTTCTGTACTTGAGATCTCAATTCACTGATTAAATATTGGGCTTGTACGCTTAATATTCTGGTCAACAAAAATGAGGTCGTCGCCTGAATTGTAATGGCGCTTATGACTATGACGATTAGGGTGTAAAGTTGCGACATGTCCTTATTTGGAACTACCTCATCAAGTAACACTTTACTCTGCCAAGGTAAAACCAAACCCGACAAACTTCTAAGAACAATCAAGATTAAACCAATAAACACTAAGTTTCGCCGCGGCCAAATGATTGTTTTGAAGGCCTGCGCCATAGTGACCTTAGACTGTGATTTATCTTTTTTAGTAGTTGTGTCTTTATAATGTTGCATAGGTAACTGTAAATATGATAGGGGGCAAAAATACGCATTAAAGCAGGGTTAATTGAATTCACTTAATTAAAAGTATTATCAGACCTAACAGGTTTCTAAAACCTGTTAGGTCTTTCATCATTACCTAGACTATAAAAACAATTCAAAAACCTGCATGCCGAAATGAATATTCGTGGTATAATAATCACTTCCAATTGTTCTATCTTTACCCCTCTAAAAAATACCATGGCTCTTACGCTCCTTTCATCCCCTTTACAGGGCTTTACAGATTTCAGATTTCGCAATGCCTTCAATCATTACTTTGGAGGGATTGACACCTTCTATTCCCCGTACATCAGGCTCAATGGAAAACTGAAGATCAAGCAATCCTATCAAAACGATATTTTACCAGAAAATAACACAAGCTTAGAGGTGATCCCGCAAATCATTACCAATGATGCTGACGAGTTTGTCTATGTTGCCAAATATGTACAAAGTTTAGGCTATAAAGAATTGAATTGGAATTTGGGTTGCCCTTATCCTATGGTTGCCAAATCGGGGATGGGTTCTGGATTGATCTGCAATCCTACAAAAATTGATGAGGTTTTACAGAGAGCCCACAACGAAACTGATATCTTGGTGTCCATGAAAATGCGCATGGGCTACGAGAATGCTGAAGAAATCTTAGAGGTTTTTCCTATTTTGGATAACTATCCGCTAAAAAATATTGCCATTCATGCCAGAATAGGGAAACAACTTTACAAAGGCCCAGTAGATTTGGATGCTTTTGAAAAATGTACCATAAGCACCAAACACAAGTTATACTATAACGGCGACATCACCAGTGTTTCTGCTTTTAAAGCTATTGAAGAACGTTTTCCTATGCTTGATCATTTTATGATTGGCCGCGGATTGATTGCTGATCCTTTTTTACCCAGCATGATCAAAAACAATACGACTGAATATCCCAAAAACCGATGGGCTATTTTCTCAGAATTTCACGATACTATTTACCAACAATACGACGCCTATTTGTCTGGGCCAACCCCTATAAAATTAAAGATGTTGGGTTTTTGGGAGTACTTTTCCCAATCCACATCAAATCCTCAGAAAACATACAAAGCCATTAAAAAAGCTACTAATCCTATAAAATATAGACAGGCGGTTGCTCAAATTTTGGATAAGGAAATGAAAGCGACAGCACATTGAATTCTATTGCCATTACGATCAAAGAACAGCCTTCAAATCAAATATTTAAACATTCAGGCACTAGTGTTGATAGGCATTTTTTTTCTTTACTGAACTATTATGCTGCTTTAAGTTTTTTTGAATTATAGCCAGATACCAAAACAGAATTGCAATTAAATTCTATCTTAGAGGTGTAAAAGCCATTTGCTTCCTGATATGCGAACCTATTTTTATTTCCTTTTTTTTATGCTGATCTTCTCTGCGTGTAAAAATAACAGCGGGACAGATGCCTACACGGATATTGCAGATTTTAAATCGGTTCACGTCGATGGTTATGTAGGGGATTCACAATGTATACAATGCCACAAAACGGCTTATAAAGAATGGAAAAGGTCCGATCATGATCTTGCCATGCAAATTGCAAATGATTCTACCGTCTTAGGAGATTTTAACGATGTGAAAATCACCCTTGATGGAGTCACCTATTTTTTCTCCAAAAAGAATACTGATTTTACGGTTCAGATAAAAGAAATAGATGGCTCTGAAAAAGAATATACTATTGGCTATACCTTTGGGATACATCCGCTGCAACAGTATTTAGTAGATTTTGAAAACGGTAAAAAACAGGTACTTAGAGTAACTTGGGATGCAGTTGATAACAAATGGTACCACCAATATACTGGGAATAAAATGGATCCGCACGATTGGTTGCATTGGACCGAAAGCTCCCAAAACTGGAATACCATGTGCGCGGAATGCCATTCTACCAATTTAAAAAAGAATTACAACCATCAGGATGATTCGTTCAAAACGACCTATTCTTCCATAAATGTAAGTTGTGAAAGCTGCCATGGACCTGCAGAAAAGCACATTTTTTGGGCAAATAACAGCACCGATAAAACAGCTATCTCAAATGCCTATATACTCAAAGGAAACTCACAATTTGACCAACTCAATATGTGTGCAACCTGCCATTCACGACGTACTAAATTGACTGAAAATTATGTGCCTGGAGAGTATTTTGACGATCAATACCTATTGCAAGTGCTTGATACTGTTAACTACCATGGCGATGGACAGATAAAAAATGAAGTTTATGTGTACGGCTCCTTTGTGCAAAGTAAGATGTTCCATAATGGTGTTAAATGTACCGATTGCCACAACCCACATACCTTAAAACTTAAGAAACAGGGTAATAATCTCTGCATGCAGTGCCATGAGCCAAATTACAATGATTCGTCACATCATTTTCATGGTGTTGGTACTGAAAGCTCTCAATGCGTAAGTTGTCATATGACAGGAGAAACCTATATGGGCATCGACTTTAGAAGAGATCATAGCTTCCGGGTTCCAAGACCAGACCAAAGCGTGGTTTATGGCACACCGAACGCCTGCATAGGCTGCCACATGGACAAAAGCGACGCTTGGGCAGCGAACCAAGTTGAAGAATGGTACGGTAACCAAAGAGGAGAACATTTCTCTGATGGTTTGTTGCTAAGCACCAAAAGGGGAATGACTGCTGTAGAGCGAAAAATGTTGGATGATTATATTACTGATCTAAAATACCCGGCTATTGCACGCGCCACGGTAATTGACAACTTGAACATGACAAGGATTGAACAATTTGAGCCAGTATTAAATACCTTGAAGGACACTTCTCCTTTGGTACGTCATAATGCATTGATGAAGTTCAACTTGTTAAATCCTGCAGAGCGCGTTTCTATTGCTGCGGAACACATTAAGGACACCTCACGTTTGGTGCGTATCGCCGCAGCACAATTACTGAATGGCATTCCCAAGGAACAGCTTCAAAACCTGGATCAATATGCCCTAAGCAAAGCGGAGGACGAATTTAGGACTATGCTTTACACCAATGCAGACTTCTCTACAGGTAGATTGAGTTTAGGGGATTATTTAATTCAAAACAATGATATAGCAGGGGCCATCAAACAGTATCAAGCAGGCTTAAAAATGGATAGTTTACTGTTACCGATCTATCCAAATTTGGCCACAGCCTATAGCATGAACGGGAATACAGAAGCAGCTTTTAATACTTTGAATACGTTTATAAAAAAAGATCCAAATTCGAGTAGAGCATACTATCTAAGGGGTTTACTCAATTTTGAAGTGAAAAAAGAAGCTTTGGCCATCTCCGACCTAACCAAAGCAGTAACATTAGACCCCACAAATACGCGTGCCAGCTATAATATAGCCACCTTTTATTACCAAAATAAGGAATGGAACAAAGCCGAAAAAGCTATTAAGACAGCTCTAAATACCGAACCTCAAAATGGAGAGTATCGTTATTTGTTGGCTTTAATTTATGAGGGACAGGGAAAAACGGTTCAAAGTGCTGCACTCATGCAACAATTACAGAGAGAACAAGGAGCAGGCAGAAATTGATGTTTTGGAAATCTAATGGTTCTTTATTTGCATCAAACGGATCTATTTAGTTTTAAATAAGCGACATTTACAATGGTCAAGGTTCTTTCTGCTTTAAAATATCGCTCAAATGGAGCCTATTTTATTTTGTGGAATGTTTTTTGTAATCTTTTCACAATAAATAACTATACTATATGAAAACCTTATATCTTTTTTCAACAATCATCATGATGTCTATAAGCGCATCCAAATGTTCTGAAGCTAAAAAAATGGATAAAAATGCACCTTCAATTATTGGAGAGGCTTATGTAGAATCTTGGACTTCGGAGGATGGCTCAGGCGATTCGGGATACAATCTTTACATTCCCATGCATTCCCAAGAAAACCAAGACATGCTGTTGGACTCGGTGTATTTTAGAAATCAAATCGTAAAATTGGATAGAAAATCTGAAGACTCTAATATCCTATATGTGGGCGTGTTTAAAAATTTCAAAAAATCAAACGACGATATGATCATAAGCAGTAATCCATTGGATGAAATGGCGAATAAACCGCCTAGAGTTCCACAGAAAATCCCATTCAAAATTGAGAATACTGAATGTATTGTGAGTTATAAATTCAAAGGTGATACGAGGTATTTCAAGATTGAAAACATCAAGGAAAAATCTTAAGAAAATGCTCCCAAGGCATCAGTTGGAAGGCTAGAGTATTTCAAGTGATAAAATTTTAGGGGACACTTCCTCTCAGAATTGGTTAACTCTTAGGGATTCCCTACTTTTGACCTCAAATTAAAAACCACTTTGAGCGGATTTAAAACCCTTTTTAAGCAGACTTTTATCTACGGTTTAGCAACTGTTTTACCGAGAATGTTGAGTTTTCTGTTGGTGCCTTTGTACACTACAAAAGGGGTGCTTTCATCTGTTGGAGAATACGGAAAAGTGTCCATTATCTTTTCATGGTTTGTAATTTTCAATGTCATTCTTTCCTATGGCATGGAAACGGCTTTTTTTCGCTACTTCAATAAGGAAGAAGATCAGGATAAGGTGGTAGGGACTTCGGCAATTTCTTTGATCGTATCGTCGCTGGGCTTTTTTGTGTTGGCCTATTTGTTCAAATCGCATATTTCGGTCCTGACTGATATTAAAGAAGAATACATTTCATTGGTCATTTGGATTTTGATGTTGGATGCCTTGGTCGTCATTCCATTT
The DNA here is from genome assembly GCF_023015735.1 of Gelidibacter sp. F63206. Lineage (NCBI taxonomy): Bacteria > Pseudomonadati > Bacteroidota > Flavobacteriia > Flavobacteriales > Flavobacteriaceae > Gelidibacter > Gelidibacter sp. F63206. The sequence continues at coordinate 10,774 of NZ_JALKAU010000038.1, read as the reverse complement.
GCTTGGTTACGCGCCAAAGGCAAATCCATGCGCTTTGCTGTTTTGAGAATTGTAAGTGTAGCCATCAACTTGGGGCTGAATGTTTTCTTCCTTCTTTATTTAAAAAAATGGGCTGATCATAATGCAGTACTCAAATCGATGTATGTTCCTGATTTTGAGATCAACTATATTTTTATCTCCAATTTAGTAGCCAGCGCGGTCACTTTGGTATTGATGTTCAGCTTTTACTTTCAGTTTAAATACCGATTTGATTCTGGACTCTTTAAAAAGATGATGCGATATGCCATTCCGGTATTGATTGCGGGGATTGCGTTTTCGGTCAATGAAACTTTTGACCGTATCCTCTTGGATTATCTATTGCCCGAAGATATTGCCGATACCAAGATAGGGATGTACTCTGCCTGTTACAAATTAGCAGTGTTTATGACCTTATTTGCCACAGCTTATCGTTTGGGGATAGAGCCTTATTTTTTCAGTCACGCCAACACTGAGAATCCACAGAAGAATTATGCAAAGATTTTAGAGTTTTTTGTTGCTTTTGGATCCGTAATGTTGCTTTCCATAGTCGTTTTTGCTGATGTTTTAAAGCCCTATATCGTAAGAAGCGAGGACTATTGGGAAGCCATGTGGATTGTGCCTTTAATCTTAATTGCGAATCTTTGTTTGGGCATTTACCACAATCTTTCAGTATGGTATAAAGTGACGGATAGAACGAAATTTGGAGCCTATATTTCTGTTTTTGGAGCGGTAATTACCTTGGCACTTAACTTTTGGTTGATCCCGATTATGGAATACAGGGGTTCAGCAATTGCTACTTTGGTAGCTTATGCCAGTATGATGGCAGCTTCTTATTATTACGGTCAAAAGTACTATCCAATCCCATATAATTTGAAAAAAATGGGACTCTATCTCTTGGTATCCTCTGCATTTTCGGTAATTTCGTTTTATGTGTATCGAGAAAATTACGTCATAGGAATCAGCTTACTGACTTTATTTCTGTTTTTGGTAGTGATGCTCGAAAAGAATCAAATTAAACAACTTGTAAAAAACAGATAGCTTGTATTAAACCATTAAATTTTTTGTCGCAATAGTTTAAAGAAAAGCAATACTACGCTTCTGACAGGATAAAATTAATAAACCTCATGATCCCGATAGTTATCAGGATCTGAAAAAATAATAAATCAAACATGGAAATAAAAATCATCAACAAATCCAATCACACCTTGCCCAACTATGAAACCATAGCCTCGGCAGGAATGGATTTACGTGCTAATTTATCAGAATCAAGAATTTTGAAACCTTTAGAAAGAAGCATCGTAGGCACAGGTTTATTTATTGAACTTCCCATTGGCGTTGAAGCGCAGATAAGACCGCGCAGCGGGCTTGCAGCAAAAAAAGGGATTACCGTTTTGAATGCACCTGGCACCATTGATGCCGATTATAGAGGCGAAATTGGCGTGATCTTGGTCAATCTGTCCAATGAAGACTTTGAAATTGTCAATGGCGAACGGATTGCACAAATGGTCATTGCCAAGCACGAACGCGCGGAGTGGGTGGCTGTTGAAACGCTTTCTGAAACGGATAGAGGAGAAGGTGGGTTTGGGAGTACTGGAACGAAGTGAAAGAAAGAAGGGTTTTCTTAATCCTGCAAGGTTTCTAAAACCTTGTAGGTATAAGGCCATACTTCTTAAATTTCCTTTTAACAAATAAATTATAAATGTAGAGATTTCCTCCTTCCTGTCTACGGACAGGCAAGCGCAGGTATTAAGTTTAACCAAAATAGATACCTGCCTGCGCAGGTATAAAATCAGATACCTGCTTTCGCAGGTCGTTACGTATGAAAATAATAGTCCCAATGGCAGGACGTGGTTCACGTTTGCGCCCACACACATTAACAGTTCCGAAACCATTAATACCGGTGGCGGGTCAACCCATTGTCCATCGTTTGGTGAAAGATATTGCCAAAGTTTTAAATCAACCAATCGAAGAGATTGCCTTTATTTTGGGTGATCCGGCCTTTTTTGGAGATGATGTCGTTAAAAGTTTAACGGAATTGGCCACAGAATTAGGCGCCAAAGCATCTATCTACCGACAAGATCAACCCTTAGGAACAGGACACGCCATTATGTGCGCCAAGGAATCGCTTTCAGGACCTGCTGTAATTGCCTATGCAGACACCCTGATTAGAGCCGATTTTAATTTAGACCCTGAAGCTGATGCCGTTATTTGGGTGAAGCAGGTAGATGAACCAGAAGCTTATGGTGTGGTTAAATTGAATGACAAAAGGGAAATTGTAGAGCTTGTTGAAAAGCCTAAGGACTTTGTAAGTGATTTAGCTGTTATAGGAATATACTACTTTAAGGATGTGAACGTTCTTAAACAAGAGTTGCAAGTTGTTTTGGATAACAATATTGTCCATGGTGGTGAATATCAAATCAATGATGGGATCAAGGGCATGATGGCGAAAGGCAAAGTCTTTAAGACTGGCGAAGTGGAAGAATGGATGGACTGTGGCAATAAAGCCGTTACCGTGGAAACAAACACCAGAATGCTAGGGTTTTTGCAAGCCGATGGTGAAGAACAGATGGTGGCAGCTTCGGTGAGCTTAGAAAACTCGAAGATTATTAAGCCTTGTTTTATTGGAGAAAATGTCGTCTTAAAAAATGCAATTGTAGGTCCTAATGTGTCCATTGGAAACAATTGCACCATAACAGATGCCACGATAAAAAATAGCTTGATACAAACAAACAGCATTATAAAAAATACTAATTTAGACGAAGCAATGATTGGTAATCATGTGCATTATGATGGTAATTTTAAAACGATTAGTATTGGGGATTATTCTGACCTATCCTAATTCCTACAAAAGCAGGAAACCTTTAGGTATAACTTAGTTAATCTTAGAAATCAACCAGAAATAATTAAGTTAATTACAGCTCCGTCAAAATTGGAACAATCTTTTGAAGAATATTAGGCTTCGGGAAAAAAATGAATCAAAAATTTCACATATTAATAATTCTTATAGGAATATTTATCATTCCTAAAATCACTTGTGGTCAAGTCGATTTCAACCAAAGACCAACTGACGATCTCGGGAATGTTGAAGACCAATTCCAAGAGCATTTTTTTGAAGCTCTGAAACAACAAGGGATTGAAAATTATCAGCGTGCCATTGATGAGCTTTTAAAATGCCGGAAATTGGATGATAAAGCTGTGGTGTACTATCAATTGGGTAAAAACTACAATAAACTCAAAAATTTTGGAGCTGCCGAAGATGCCTTAAAGAGGGCAGTGTCCAAAGAACCTGACAACGAATGGTATTTGGATGAGCTTTATGAAGTCTATAATCAACAAGGTGACACCAAAAAAGCCATAAGAACTGTCAAACAATTAGTCAAATATCATCCTGACTACAGACAGGATCTGGCATCATTATACATAAAAAACAAGGATTATAAGGACGCTCTAAAACTGTTGGATGAATTGGATAAAGAATTTGGTATTAGTGCAGATAGGGATTATTTGAGAGACCAAGTCTATACGCTTACCGGACGGGATGGTGCCCGGATTGAGAATCTTGAAGGACGTCTCAACCAGAATCCTGAAAACGAAACCAATTATTTGGCACTTATTTATAGATACAGTGAAACTGGAGAAACTGAAAAGGCTTATGAAACCGCACAAAAACTTTTGGAAGTGCATCCAGAATCAAAGTTGGTGCATTTGGCTTTGTACAAGTTTTATTTGGATAAAAATGAAACAGAAAAAGCCATTGCTTCCATGAAAATCGTTTTGACAGCTCCAGAAATTAATGCCGATGCCAAAACCAAAGTGCTCAACGATTTTGTCAACTTCGTGTCAAAGAACCCCGATTACGAAAAGGATCTTGTCGATGTAACGGCCCTGATAGATGAAAATAAGAGTTTTCAGACTATGGTAGAATTGGCCCAATACTACCTAACTCTTGATGACAAACCAAAGGCATTGATGTATTTTGAGGATGCTTTAAAGTTGGAGCCAAATAATTTTTCAGTCATAAAAGATGCGCTATTACTTCAAATTGACTTAAACCAGAATGAAAAAGCTATTGCCAAAAGTCAGCGGGCCTTAGAATTATTCCCAGCACAACCTATTCTATATTTGGTCAATGGTGTAGCCCATAATAAGTTGAAACAGGCGAGAAAAGCTATCGCAAGTTTGGAGACTGGATTAGATTATGTTATTGAAGATTCAAAAATGGAAGCTGATTTTTATACCCAACTCAGTATCGCCTACAAGCTTGACAATAATAATTCCAAGAGCCAATTGTTTGCAAAAAAGGCAGCCGCTTTAAAAAATCAAAATTAATGAGACTTTACAAACTAGGTGCTTTACTACTTATATTAGGTTTAAGTGTGGGGTGTAGATCTACCAAAACCTTAACTTCAAATGCGGTAATTGATAAAAGCATGACCGCAAAGCAAATTATCAGGGAGAACAATAAACAAGAGGTACGGTTTAAAACGTTGCAAGCCAAGGTGCGTATTGATTATACTGAAGGCAGCACGGGAAATGGGACTACGGTTACCCTGCGAATGGAAAAGGATAAAGCTATCTGGATGAGTGCACCGTTAGGCGTTGCTCGTGTAATGATTACTCAAGACAGTGTCAAGTTTTATGATAAACTCAACAATCAATATTTTAATGGTGATTTTTCACTACTGACCCGACTTTTGGGCACCGATATTGATTTTGAAAAGATCCAGAACATCTTGCTTGGCGAACCTATTTTTGATTTGAAAGCAGACACGTATGTGACAGCTGCCAACGACGAATCCTATGTGTTGCACCCCAAAGACCAACGGGCTTTGTTTGAATTGTTCTTTTTGATCAACCCAGGATTTTTTAAACTGGATTCCCAACAGTTATATCAACCATTGGAAAAAAGGATGCTACAGATAGATTATAAGAAATATCAAGAGGTGAGCAAGCAAATTTTTCCTGAAAACATTCGTATCATTGCAGTGGAAAAAAATGATGAAATTATCATCGATCTCGATTTCAAATCGGTACAACTAAACGGCGAGATCCGTTTCCCATTCAACATCCCGTCAGGATATAAAGAAATTGAACTTGAATAATGCGTAACTACCCTAATATATTCCGTTTGATCTTACTTTTTAGCTTGTGTACGTTCGCTATGAATGCACAAAGTAAAAAGCAGCAGGAATTGGAGGCAAAACGTCAAACTATTCTAAAGGAAATTCAACAAATCAACAATCTGATTGCTTCTCAAAAAAAGGAAGAAAGATCTATCATTACGACGGTTGAAGATTTAAATTATAAAGTGAATGTTCGGAAGAACCTGATTAAGGTCACCAATGACCAGGCGAATTTATTGACCCGAGAAATCAATGCCAATCAGAAGCAAATAAGCAGTTTGCGCGACCAATTAAAATATTTGAAGGAAGATTATGCCGCTATGGTGGTTAAATCCTATAAAAGTAAATCAGAACAAAGCCGAGTCATGTTTTTACTTTCCTCCGAGAATTTTAAACAGGCTTACAAGCGACTTCAGTACATTAGGCAATATACAGACTACCAAAAGGAGCAAGGAGAAGAAATAAGACGAAAAACGGAGAAACTGCAAGAGCTGAACACCACTTTACTTCAGCAGAAAAAAGACAAGGACAAATTGGTAGAAGAAAACCGGTTGGCTAAGCAAAGGTTGGAGGATGATGTAAAAGAGTACGAAAAGCTCATGGCTTCCGTACGAAAAAATATGAGTACATACGCCTCGCAAATAAAGGCCAAACAACAGGAAGCTGATAGAATTGACCGAGAAATTGAAAGGCTGATTAGAGAGGCCATTGCGGCATCCAATAAAAAAGCGGGCAAATCTGAAAAGGTTTCCAGAGGATTCGCATTGACGCCAGAGGCCAAAGCATTGGAAGCCAAATTTGAATCCAATAAAGGCAAACTCCCGTGGCCAGTGCGTACCGGTGTCATCAAGGTGCGCTATGGAAAACAACGATCTTCAATTGATAATACAGTTAGTATCAACAGTAGTGGTATTAGAATTGCAACTGATAAAAATGCGAAGGTTAGAGCTGTATTCAATGGGGAGGTCTTGGCCGTTCAGGGGACTAAAACCGGAAATCCTTGGGTTTTGATCCAACATGGTAACTATATCACGGTGTATAAAAACCTATCAAGAGTATATGTGGTTAAAGGCGATAGGGTGACCACCAATCAAGATATTGGCGAGGTGTTTACAGATCCGTCCAGTGGTGAGTGCCTGTTGTGGTTTCATATTTATAAAGACTCCAAATTTCAGGATCCTTCTGCTTGGATAGTGAGGTAATCTGATAAGAATTCTGCCATTGTCGGTGTTTTCCACCAATAATTTCAACTTACTTAAACAAAGCCTTCAGCTCAGTAGCTTCATTTGGCTTCATTTTTCCGGCCAATACCAAACTCAGTTGTTTACGTCTTAGCGCCGCTTCAAAACGTTCTTTTTCCAAGTCGGTTTCAGGAACAATTGTGTCGATTGGGGTTGGACGTCCAGTCTCATCTACAGCCACAAAGGTATAAATGGCCTCGTTAGCTAAGGACCTTACTCCAGATTCGCGGTCTTCAATCCACACATCAATATACACTTCCATAGAGGTTTTAAACGCCCTTGAAACCTTAGCTTCAACAGTAACAACACTACCTAAGGGAATCACTCTATTGAACGCCACGTGATTTACAGAAGCAGTCACAACAATGCGTCGGCTGTGACGTCTTGCCGCAATACTCGCAGCGCGATCCATACGTGCCAATAATTCTCCGCCAAATAAGTTATTTAGAGGATTGGTTTCACTTGGAAGGACCAAATCGGTCATTATACACACGGAGTCATTAGGATGTTTGGCTTGCATTGATGATATTTTTGAATTGAAGCTGCAAAGATAGTGTGGATTTGTGATTTTTTGCCACGAATGCACAAATAATGATAACGTAGTTTCTGAGCTTTGGCGTTGAGGTTGGTTAATATATTTGCGTTATCAACGTACAACAAAATCTAAATTTGGAGTAGATGATCAAGACTAAGAAAACTTCTTCCCAAAGCTCCCAATCAAAAATCGTAACTCATAAATCAACAGTCGTAAATCTTAGATTGGGCTTGTTGAAAATCAACAATCGTAAATCAACCATCAAATATCGTAAATCTATTGTAGTTCTCTTACCAACAACCAAGCGTCCTTATTATAGTTCAGTCGAATATCTCGTAAAGCTACCAAAGCCTCGTTGCTATTTTCGTAACTGGAATAGACCACTTCGTGTAGACCGTATTTGTTGACGCCGATTTTTCTAGCTTTGAATCCGAGTTCTTGGAGCTGTTGGACTTTTTTATCAGAGTTTTCTTCAACTCTAAAAGCACCAGCAATAATATGGTATTTGCCTTGTTGTTTCTCAACTTTTAAAGTTGCCGCAGGTAATGGATTTTCAATGACAAACGTAGCTTCCTGAACTTTGACATCCAATTGGTCATTAGCTTGCTCTTGAGCTATTTGATTATGGACTTCTATCTGATTATTGTAAAAGCTTGATGCAGCAAAACCGCCAACAGTTAAGGCAATAAGTGCCACAGCAGCATATTTAAGATAAGGTCTTGTTTTTGAGCCGGTCCGACTTTCAGGAGTAATGGAAATTGGAATGACGTCCTCAAGCGATTCCACCTGTTGTTTAAAAACTTCGCGATTGACATTGGAAGATTTAAACTCCGTAAGTCCGAAAGCTTCCGTTAGGTAATTGCTATTGTGAGAAGGCTCAAAAACGATCTTACCATCGTTGTTTAATACCAAATCACCAATGTTGCTAAAACTAAGTGTTTCACCTTCAGATAAGAACGATCTGATCGACTTGACCTGTTTGCTGATTTTCTGAACGGCAACTTCATAAGGAATCTTTTCTGAATCAGCTATATAACTAGCCAACAGACCGTCATTATGTTGTAATTGCTCATTAAATGAAATGACCTTTTTAGGCGGAAAAAAGGTATGGTTACTCTCATCAATCTTTGCGGAAACACGTTTGGTCAAAAAAGCACCAAATTCCGGAATCGTTACGCAGTCGTAACGGTAGAGTAAATCGCTTATGTAAGTTTCTATATGCATTGAAACAAAGTTATGAATTTTTGATTTTGGTGGAAATTAAACCCCTACTATTTATTAACATTGCTTAAGTTTAGACAGTTTATCCTCTAAATCAATCTTATAGATGTCAGATCAGGACTTAATTTATATTCTTGCGCTGCAAAATGTACCAAAAATTGGCGACATTACTGCAAAAAAGCTGATTGCTCATTGCGGATCTGCAGAAGCAGTGCTGAAAGAAAGGAGAAATCTTCTTCTCAAAATTGATGGAATTGGGAGCAGCATGTTGCAAGATGTTAATAACAAAAGCCATTTGATTGCTGCAGAAGAAGAATTGAAATTTATTAAGGAGAATGCTATTTCCTGTTTGTATTTTATGGATAACAATTACCCCGAAAAATTAAAGCATTGTATTGATGGGCCAATCTTATTATTTCAATCTGGTAACGTAGATTTAAAAAAGCAGCGACTCATCAGTATTGTTGGTACGCGTAAGATTACCTCTTCAGGAGTGGCGTTTTGTGAGCAATTGATCGAACAGTTGGCGGTTTTTAATCCGGTAATTATTTCCGGATTTGCCTACGGAACAGACATCACAGCACAAAAGGCGGCCTTAAAGCACAATTTGCAAACAGTAGGTTGTTTGGCTCATGGATTAAATCAAATCTATCCAAAAGTGCATAAAAAGTATGTGGCTGAAATTGAAAAAAACGGAGGTTTCTTGACTGAATTCTGGAGTAGCTCCAATCCCGAACGAGAAAACTTTTTAAAAAGAAATCGTGTTATTGCGGGAGTTAGCGAAGCGACTATTGTCATTGAATCTGCTGAAAAAGGTGGGAGTTTGGTCACTGCTGATATTGCCAATTCCTATAATCGGGATGTTTTTGCAGTTCCTGGAAGAACAACAGATTCCCAAAGCACAGGATGCAATAATTTGATAAAATATAATAAGGCACATTTATTGTCAAACCCGATGGACGTGCCTTATATTTTAAACTGGGAATTGGAGAACGACAAAAAACCGGCCATTCAAAAGCAGTTGTTCGTAGAATTGGAAGAGGATGAAAAAACCATCTATAATTTTCTTCAGCCTATCGAGCCACAACTATTGGATATTATTGCCTTAGAATGTCAGATGCCTATTTTTAAAGTGGCAAGTGTGCTGTTGAACATGGAACTTAAAGGGGTCATTAGACCGCTTCCTGGGAAATTGTTTGAGGTTATTTGATAAATCCCGCGTAGGCAGGAATCTCATGTTTAATACCCTATATAATATTGAGCTGCTCGAAATGAAGACAGAAAACCTTTTAGGTTTATTGGAGAAATCTTGATGTTTAGAACCTAACAATTAAGACCTGTCAGGTTTCAAAAACCTGACAGGTCTCGAGAACTAATAACCCAATTTTTTGCGAACCCGTCCCAAAACCTCATCAGCTACTACTTTAGCTTTTTCAGCACCAACTGCAAGCGCTTTATCAATTTCTTCGAGATGGGTCATATAATAGTGATAGCGTTCACGGGGCGTTTCAAATTTTGTAAGGATCAATTCATATAAAGCTTGTTTGGCATGTCCGTAACCATAATTACCTTGCTCATAATTCTGCTTCATGGTTTGAGTTTCTTCAGCAGAAGCCAATAAACTATAAATAGCAAAACAATTGCAAATGCTCCAATCTTTTGGATCCTCCAATGGCGTGCTATCCGTTTCAATAGACATAATTTGCTTGCGCAACTGTTTGTCTGGTAAGAATATATTGATAAAATTGTTATTGCTTTTGCTCATTTTGGTACCATCAGTTCCTGGAATAAGCATGGTGTTTTCTTGAATTTTGCCTTCAGGCATCACAAATGTTTCGCCCAATTTAGCATGAAAACGAGACGCCACATCGCGAGTCATTTCAATATGCTGCAATTGGTCTTTTCCTACCGGAATAATTTCGGCATCATACAATAAAATATCGGCAGCCATCAGCATGGGATAGGTAAATAAACCGGCATTCACGTCTTCTAGACGGTCAGCTTTATCTTTAAAACTATGCGCCAAGGTCAGTCGTTGATAAGGAAAGAAGCAACTTAAATACCATGAAAGTTCTGTGGTTTGAGGAACATCACTTTGACGGTAAAAGACTACTTTGTCAATATCCAAACCAAATGCCAACCAAGTTGCCGCAACACTGTGGGTGTTATTGCGTAGGGTATCAGCATCCTTTATCTGCGTTAAGGAATGCATGTCTGCAATAAATAGAAACGAATTATTTTTGGTGTCATTCGCCATGTCGATTGCCGGCATGATTGCTCCTAAAATATTTCCTAAATGTGGTGTGCCGGTACTTTGTATGCCTGTAAGTATTCTTGCCATAATATTCCCTGCGAAGGCAGGGATCTGTTTAATTGTTGAACGAGTTACAAAGGTAATTTTTTTCAAACAATAGCTCAATTAAATTAATTAGTTTTGAGCCGATGACAATTTTAAAACCAATTCCTGCACAGGCAGGAATCTCTTTTTACGTTGATTTGGTTTTAGGGTACAGCTGAAATTTTTTTCAAACGATAGCTCATTTAAATTAATTAGTTTTGAGCCGATGACAATTTTAAAACCAATTCCTGCGCAGGCAGGAATCTCTTTTTGCCCTGATTTGATTTTAGGTTACAGC
>NZ_JALKAU010000037.1:0-209 GCF_023015735.1 Gelidibacter sp. F63206 | reverse complement strand
ATAATTCTTAAATCTTTATGATGAAATAGTTAGACCATGTATCACCGAAATTGTCATTCGTAAAAACAATATAATCATTCAATCTTTACAGCAACTTAGCTGCGACATCTTAGTAGCAACGTAGTTGCGACATCTTAGTAGCAACGTAGTTGCGCCATCCTTGTAGCAACGTAGTTGCGTCACCTTTGTAGCACAACAATTCTACATCT
>NZ_JALKAU010000036.1:0-244 GCF_023015735.1 Gelidibacter sp. F63206 | reverse complement strand
TAATCAAATGGTATGTGATTACATCCTTAGCGCGTCATGAATTTAAATTTCTATTAGCTCCGTAGGAGCATCATCTTTGTAATTAGAAATGAACCTGGTAATCCAAGCTCCGTAGGAGGGTAATCTTAATGATTATGGCGAACACATTTACGCTATTGTACGTTCAAATCAGATAAAGATGTCGCTGCGCTGCAGCTCTAATAGATGTAGAATTGTTGTGCTACAAAGGTGACGCAACTACGTT
>NZ_JALKAU010000035.1:0-253 GCF_023015735.1 Gelidibacter sp. F63206 | reverse complement strand
AAGAAACCGATTGCGATATTGTATTTGGCACGATTGGAAAAAGCTGGAACGTAAACGTAAAAACCTTATTAGATTGGGGATAGAGCAAGGGCAAGCGTATGCTTGGAGTAGAACCCGAATGGGAGGATGGGCAACAGCCCAAAGCCCTATTTTAAAAACTACCGTAACCATCTCCAGACTCAAACGAAAAGGCTATAAACCGCTAGGAGATTACATCGATAGAGCGCAAACTTTAATCTGGTGAACCGCCGTA
>NZ_JALKAU010000034.1:0-200 GCF_023015735.1 Gelidibacter sp. F63206 | reverse complement strand
GGTACAGACGGTATTGATGGTGCTGACGGAGCCCAAGGACCACAAGGTATTCAGGGAGAGACCGGTCCAGCAGGACCTCAGGGACCAGCAGGAGCTGATGGTGCTGATGGTGCAGATGGCGTCCAAGGACCACAAGGTGATCCAGGCCCAATGGGCCCTCAAGGACCAGCGGGTACAGACGGTATTGATGGTGCTGACGG
>NZ_JALKAU010000033.1:0-313 GCF_023015735.1 Gelidibacter sp. F63206 | reverse complement strand
ACCTTCGCTGCGCTACGGACGGGCGAGTTTCGAGTTTCGGGTTTCGAGTTCAAAGTTTAAAGTTTGCCCGATATTTTACTTCATCATTCGTTATTAAAAATTCGATATTCGATGTTCAAAAAATCGATGTTCAAAAATTAAAAATAAAAAGTTTCCCGCCTCCACTTCGTTACGGACGGGCGAGCATTTTCAACTTCAATTTCAAATTCAATTTCAACTTCCCGCCTCCACTTCGTTTCGGACGGGCAGGCCCACCTTCGCTGCGCTACGGACGGGCGAGTTTCGAGTTTCGGGTTTCGAGTTCAAAGTTTAA
>NZ_JALKAU010000032.1:0-343 GCF_023015735.1 Gelidibacter sp. F63206 | reverse complement strand
CCCCTCTCACAGAACCGTACGTGATAGTCTCCCATCATACGGCTCTTCTAATTTAATCCACAAATATAAGCTCATCCTCTCTCAAGTTGGCAAATTGTATTTTAAATTAGCTAACCCCTTTGCTCCACTCCCATTACAGGAGCTTCTTCACTACTACGAGTTAGTCCGCCACCTCACACTACATTGGTAATGGTCTTGCAGTTGCTCTGCTTGATTTTTCCCTTTTGCATTAATGTGAGGCTTCCTGTGTTCCATCCATAAGCCCAGATAAAAGTCATGCCCCCTATACGACGGTTGCCGAATAGCCAGTAAATAGGTTTCCGCTATCCTTGTCCCTGAGAAC
>NZ_JALKAU010000031.1:0-221 GCF_023015735.1 Gelidibacter sp. F63206 | reverse complement strand
TGTGGTCCTTGGGCTCCGTCATTACCATCAATACCGTCTGCACCCGCCGGTCCTTGAGGGCCCATTGGGCCTGGATCACCTTGTGGTCCCTGGGCTCCGTCATTACCATCAATACCGTCTATACCCGCTGGTCCTTGAGGTCCGATTGGGCCTGGATCACCTTGTGGTCCCTGGGCGCCATCAAGACCGTTAGCACCATCGGCACCGTCCGCACCTGCTGG
>NZ_JALKAU010000030.1:0-207 GCF_023015735.1 Gelidibacter sp. F63206 | reverse complement strand
AAAGTAATTTGTTTGTGTGAAGCGAGAGAAGAAAAGGCAGACTTGATCTGTCAGGTATTGATAAAAGAGATGAGCGAAAGCGAACCTTCCGATGAAGCGTCGAGAAGGAAGCACATGTTGCCAAAACCGAGAAAAGTCGAGTTCTCAGGGACAAGGATAGCGGAAACCTATTTACTGGCTATTCGGCAACCGTCGTATAGGGGGCAT
>NZ_JALKAU010000003.1:0-281 GCF_023015735.1 Gelidibacter sp. F63206 | reverse complement strand
AAGAGCCGTATGATGGGAGACTATCACGTACGGTTCTGTGAGAGGGGAAGGGTGAAACTCCCTTTTCCTACTCGACGTGTGCTGTGAGTGAAGCACAAGCTTCACGTAACTATTTATAAGATGGTGGATCCGACCCACCAGAATCTGCTTATAGGAGCTGGTTCTAAACCACTTTTCTAATGCATCCAGAGTAATTTGTTTGTGTGAAGCGAGAGAAGAAAAGGCAGACTTGATCTGTCAGGTATTGATAAAAGAGATGAGCGAAAGCGAACCTTCCGATG
>NZ_JALKAU010000029.1:0-246 GCF_023015735.1 Gelidibacter sp. F63206 | reverse complement strand
AATAGGATGGTGAGGCGATATGAGTCGTTCTGTGTAGATCATTTCAAATTTTCTGATGAAAAACACCAACACTGGCATCATTCAGAATTCCTGCGTAGGCAGGAATCTCGTGTACATCGGCATCATCTTCTATTTATGAACTTATTTTAGCAGGATGGTGAGGCGATATGAGTCGTTCTGTGTAGATCATTTCAAATTTTCTGATGAAAAACACCAACACTGGCATCATTCAGAATTCCTGCGCAG
>NZ_JALKAU010000028.1:0-303 GCF_023015735.1 Gelidibacter sp. F63206 | reverse complement strand
TAGCATCAATTTAAAATCGGTCTTGCAAAGAGCACTATCCAAGATACAAAACGTTACCTTAAAGTGATTATTTTTTTTGGGAGAAGAGGGGAATTGTGCATAACGTTGCATGTATGAAAAGTTGCGGACTTCGAAGCACAAAATTATCAAAATATGATAACGTTGAAACGAGCTATAAAACTTTAATAACAAACTATCCGACAATTTTTTATACATATTGTGTGTGCCCAGTATGGGCATCTTTACCTTACTGCAAAGTAAGATATTAATTTAGAGGGTGCAAGTCCCTTATGCGCTGGAGTA
>NZ_JALKAU010000027.1:0-221 GCF_023015735.1 Gelidibacter sp. F63206 | reverse complement strand
CCACCATCAATCTCGAAGGGTCGGGACGGACATTCGTTCGGGTTTTTTGGTTTTTAATTGATTCCTTTTTCGCGCAATGTACGATAAGATGCCCCCTGGTTCCTCCGACGCTTCGGAGCTGGAGGTACCACCATCAATCTCGAAGGGTCGGGACGGACATTCGTTCGGGTTTTTTGGTTTTTAATTGATTCCTTTTTCGCGCAATGTACGATAAGATGCCC
>NZ_JALKAU010000026.1:0-244 GCF_023015735.1 Gelidibacter sp. F63206 | reverse complement strand
GAAGTCTTAAAAAGTACCGAATTTTCTAAAAGGATTAGTTAAGGTATTTAGGAACCAAAATTGAAACTGAAGTTGAAATTGAAATTGAAACTTACCCACACGACGCAATCCCAGAATACGAATGTTTATTGAATGTTTAAGTTGAGTCGATTTTTTCCCGCGGATGTCGCTGATTTTCGCAGAAGTCTTAAAAAGTACCGAGTTTTCTAAAAGGATTCGTTAAGGTATTTAGGAACCAAAATTG
>NZ_JALKAU010000025.1:0-232 GCF_023015735.1 Gelidibacter sp. F63206 | reverse complement strand
AGAATTCCTGCGCAGGCAGGAATCTCCTTTACATCGGCATCATCTTCCAGTCATATACTTTTTTTAATAGGATGGTGAGGCGATATGAGTCGTTCAGTGTAGATTATTTCAAATTTTATGATGAAAAACACCATTATTGGCATCATTCAGAATTCCTGCGCAGGCAGGAATCTCCTTTACATCGGCATCATCTTCCAGTCATATACTTTTTTTAATAGGATGGTGAGGCGAT
>NZ_JALKAU010000024.1:0-324 GCF_023015735.1 Gelidibacter sp. F63206 | reverse complement strand
ATGCTCTCCCCTGTAGGACAACACCGGTGGGTCGGTTCCACCATCTTATAAACAGTTACGTAACGACTTTCAGCCGGTCGTTACTCTCGGCACACGTATGGCTCGTTGCGGTTTATACAGCGAGTTTTTTCGGTTAAGCCATAAAGTTAGTAAAAAAGCAATAACTTTGAGTTAAACACTTCACCCGCAATGAGCTATACACGTCTTAAGTTTGATTTTCTTTAAATCGGTTAACTTTAAGTATTAATCAGAAAGAACAAAAGAGCGGAGTAAGGTTACTATACACGGTGAAGCTTTTAGACTTCGGCAACATTGATAATCCCC
>NZ_JALKAU010000023.1:0-207 GCF_023015735.1 Gelidibacter sp. F63206 | reverse complement strand
CTACTCGACGTGTGCTGTGAGTGAAGCATAAGCTTCACGTAACTATTTATAAGATGGTGGATCCGACCCACCAGAATCTGCTTATAGGGGCTGGTTCTAAACCACTTTTCTAATGCATCCAAAGTAATTTGTTTGTGTGAAGCGAGAGAAGAAAAGGCAGACTTGATCTGTCAGGTATTGATAAAAGAGATGAGCGAAAGCGAACCT
>NZ_JALKAU010000022.1:0-251 GCF_023015735.1 Gelidibacter sp. F63206 | reverse complement strand
ACCAAGCATCTAGCTTTTTAAGTTTAGCATAACTCTGGGTCAGCCGATAGTTGTTAATCCATCCCCGACAGACTTCATTGAGCCGTCCAAGCCGTTCTAACAGCGATATAGGTTTGGTCTTCTGGGTAATACGCTTTAACGTACGTTTAAACTTGCCCCAACTCTTTTGTGATACAACTAATTGATACTGCCCTTTTGTTCCCTTTTTGTAGACAGGTACAAAACCGTGTCCAAGCAGTTCGAAATGTACA
>NZ_JALKAU010000021.1:0-245 GCF_023015735.1 Gelidibacter sp. F63206 | reverse complement strand
GGTCCTTGAGGGCCCATTGGGCCTGGATCACCTTGTGGTCCCTGGGCGCCATCAGTACCGTTAATACCGTCCGCACCTGCTGGTCCTTGAGGTCCCTGAGCTCCGTCAGCACCATCGGCACCGTCTGCACCCGCTGGTCCTTGAGGTCCAATTGGGCCTGGATCACCTTGTGGTCCCTGGGCTCCGTCATTACCATCAATACCATCGGCTCCTGCTGGTCCCTGAGGTCCTGCTGGACCGGTCTC
>NZ_JALKAU010000020.1:0-736 GCF_023015735.1 Gelidibacter sp. F63206 | reverse complement strand
CAGGGACCAGCAGGAGCCGATGGTGCCGATGGTGCAGATGGCGTCCAAGGACCACAAGGTGATCCAGGCCCAATGGGCCCTCAAGGACCAGCGGGAGCCGATGGCGCTAACGGAGCTCAGGGACCACAAGGAATTCAAGGAGAGGCCGGTCCAGCAGGACCTCAAGGGCCAACAGGTGCTGATGGAGCTGACGGAAATACTCCGGTTATCGGAGCCGGTGGCAATTGGGAAATCGACGGTGTTGATACAGGGGTTTCAGCACAAGGAATCGCTGGTGATAAAGGTGATGACGGTGTTGGGATTGCTTCGATCACGGAAGATGGAAATGGAGTATTTACGATTACTTATACAGATAACACAACTTATATTTCTCCTAATTTAACAGGTCCAAAAGGGGATACTGGTGATGCGGGCGCATCTGTCACTGTCACTGATAATGGAGATGATACTGTAACAATTAGTGATGGTTCAAATAGTGTCGTTATATCTAAGGGTGTAGATGGTGTGGATGGAGATACACCGATGATCGGAACAAATGGTAATTGGGAAATTGGAGGGGTAGACACCGGACTCGCGGCACAGGGTCCAACAGGACCTCAGGGACCAGCAGGAGCCGATGGTATTAATGGTGCTGATGGCGCCCAAGGACCACAAGGTGATCCAGGCCCAATGGGCCCTCAAGGACCAGCGGGTACAGACGGTATTGATGGTGCTGACGGAGCCCAAGGACCACAAG
>NZ_JALKAU010000002.1:0-11662 GCF_023015735.1 Gelidibacter sp. F63206 | reverse complement strand
GGTTAGCTAATTTAAAATACGATTTGCCAACTTGAAAGAGGATGAGCTTATATTTGTAGATTAAATTAGAAGAGCCGTATGATGGGAGACTATCACGTACGGTTCTGTGAGAGGGGAAGGGTGAAACTCCCTTTTCCTACTCGACACAACAACGTTAGCGGTCACCCTATGACGACAACCACGAAGAAAATAACGACACAGACAAGATGGAAGGATTAATATCTCCAAAATACCAAATGAAATTAGTTGAAGACGTTGAAAACGCTCTTTGGAATATGTTTACGACATCTAAGTATTACAATGTAGAAAAGTATTTAGAAAAATGGCAAGTATTTGAAGATAGATA
The DNA here is from genome assembly GCF_023015735.1 of Gelidibacter sp. F63206. NCBI lineage: Bacteria > Pseudomonadati > Bacteroidota > Flavobacteriia > Flavobacteriales > Flavobacteriaceae > Gelidibacter > Gelidibacter sp. F63206. The sequence goes on along the minus strand of NZ_JALKAU010000002.1, from coordinate 11,316 downwards.
CACAGACACTGGTTTTCATATTGGTTGGACACCGCAGTTTGAAATCAAAAAACAAAAAGAAGGTGGCTCAATTGATTTAAAATCAACTTTACATTCTATAGACGGAGAAACTTTGTTGAAAATTGCAATTGAATTAGGTGTTGATACTCCAGACTTTATACCCTCAATCCCGACATTTAAAAATGTTCTAAAAGCTGACTACCAAAGAGCCTACGACACATTTGTAAAAGCTTATAAGCAAATTGACACTGACCCAAGTTTAGCTGTCGGGCTTGCGAACTCTGCACTTGAAAGTATAATAAAGGAAATTCTTAAAGATGATAGAATTTCAAGTAAAATAACTGGCGGTGAAACCCTATATAAACTGACTTCAATAATTTTAAAAGAGTTCAACTTAGCAAATGACAACCATCCAAAGGAAATAAAAACAATTGGCAGTTCTCTTTTAGCAATAAATCAAGCAATCGAAAAGCTCAGAAGTGAGAAGACTAACTTTCACGGCAAGACAACTGAAGATTATTTAATTAATGACACCATTTATACATTTTTCGTTGTTAATACCGTTGCGACAGTTGGACTTTTTTTAAATTCGTATTACAAGACAAAGTTTCCTAAACCGACACCAGCACCTGTAATAGAAGATGACGGTTTACCATTTTAGAACAAGCATAAATGACATTTTATACTTTGAAATTGAAAGCAAAAAAAGAAGGGCGAACCGCTAACACGGGTTTTGCGTCAGGCGGGGTGACGTGCAAACTTGGAGCTTTGTGCTTCTATTCAAGTTCAGCGCAAGTTGACAGTTTTGTGCTCCAAATCCCGCCCGAACGCAAAGCCCGAAAACGTTAGCCCACATACTGAAAAACCCACCGCACAAACGGCACATTTGGTTTTTCCCAACCACTTCACCCAACGCTGAAAAAACCAAAAGAGCCGTTTTCCCCCACACTTTGAAAAAATGTTGAAAACTTCTGACCACAGAAAGTTGACTGAATAAATAAAACTGTTACATTTGACAACAAATGTCAAGTATAAAATTTCAAACGACATTATGAATGTCAAAAAAACAATAGGCGAAATACTGCGGGAACGCAGGGAAGAAAAAGGACTTTTTCTACGTCAGGTTTCAGCATTGCTCGAAATGGACACTGCAATTTTGAGCAAAGTGGAACGGGGAACTCGAAAGGCAACCAAAGAACAAATCATCAAACTTGCCGAAATCCTTGAATTGGACAAAGACGAACTCTTAATCCAATACCTAAGCGAAAAAATAGCATATGAACTAATGGACGAGGACGTAGCAACCAAAACCCTAAAAGTCGCTGAACAGAAGGTAAAATACTTAAAATCCAACCCCAATAAATGAACATCAAACAACTCATAGAAAAATATCAAGCCGACAGGGAATATTACTTGACCAGCAAGTACAACGAAACACTGCTTCGCAGTGATTTTTTGGACCCGCTGTTTGAGTTGTTGGGTTGGGATATTAAAAACAGTTCGGGGAAACCGACCAATGAACGGGAAGTGATTTTGGAAGAAGCCTTGAAAGCCAATGCTTCCGAACATTCCAAAAAACCCGATTACACTTTCCGACTTTTCTCTGAACGGAAATTTTTCTTGGAAGCCAAAAAGCCTTCTGTTCGCATTGAAAACAACAACGACACTGCTAAACAAGTAAGACGCTACGGATTTACTGCTAAGCTGAAAATATCGGTTATTTCCAATTTTGAACACCTTATAATTTACGACACGTCCGTAAAGGTTGAGAAAAACGATACCTTTCAAAAAGCACTTGTAAAAACCTATCACTACACCGAATACGAAAGCAAATTTGAAGAAATAAAACAACTTCTCGGACGTGAAGCGGTGTATTCAGAAACTTTTGAAACCGAATGGGAAGACATTGAAACCAAAATCAATCAGTATTCTATTGACGACCTTTTCCTTGGTCAAATCAACGAATGGAGAAAAGATTTAGGTTCTGAAATTTACAAACACGACCCTAAAATTGACGAGCAACAACTAAACGATATTGTTCAGAGTTACCTGAACCGCATTTTGTTCCTTCGAGTGTGTGAGGACAGGAATTTAGAGGATTATCAAACGCTCTTGAAGTTTGCCAACGCAAACGACTTCAAAGCCTTAATCAAAAAGTTCCAGGATGCAGATAAACGTTACAATTCGGGTTTGTTTGACCAATTACTGAAAGACCAAATTGTTGAAAACGTCAGTTCGGTTTTTTGGAACATCATTAAACAACTTTACTATCCTGAAAGCCCTTACTCTTTCAGCGTTTTTTCTTCGGATGTTTTGGGAAGTATTTATGAGATTTTCTTATCAGAAAAACTGACCGTTTCAAACGGTAAAATCGAATTGGTAAAAAAGCCAGAAAATGTTGACAGGGATATTGTTACCACACCCACTTTTATCATTAGCGATATTTTGCGAAACACAGTTTTGAAAAAATGCGAAGACAAAACCGACAAGGAAATTCTGAGTTTGAAATTTGCCGACATTGCGTGTGGTTCAGGTGCATTTTTGTTGGAACTGTTCCAGTTGCTTAATGACATTCTGATTGACTATTATTTGAAAAATGACACGTCAGAACTCATACAAACCAATATCAACACCTATAAATTACCGTTTGAGATTAAACGGGAACTGTTGCTGAATTGTGTTTATGGAATTGACAAGGATTACAATGCCGTAGAAGCTTCAAAATTTGGTTTGTTGCTGAAAATACTTGAAGACGAAGACACTACTTCCACCAATAAAACAAAACCCGTTTTACCCGACCTTTCGCAAAACATTTATTTTGGAAACAGCCTTTTAGACCCAAAAAAAGTCAAAAAAGAACATCAAACGGAAATAAACCCTTTTGACTTCTCAAAACTTCGTTTTGACGTGATTGTAGGCAATCCGCCTTATATGAAGTCGGAAGATATGAAGAATATCACACCGCTTGAATTGCCTTTGTACAAGAAGAATTACACTTCGGCTTACAAGCAGTTTGACAAATACTTCCTTTTCCTTGAACAAGGATTACAATTGTTGGCAAAGGACGGTATTTTGGGTTATATCGTGCCAAGCAAGTTTACCAAAGTTGGTGCAGGGAAAAAGCTAAGAGAATTGCTTACCGAAAAGGAATACTTACATTCCATTGTTTCGTTTGGAGCCAATCAAGTATTTGCCGATAAAACAACTTACACTTCTTTACTCATTTTAGGCAAAGAGCCAAAAAAGGCATTTCAATATGCCGAAGTCAAGAGCTTAAAAAGTTGGAAAGTTCGTGAGCCAGAAGCATTACGATACGATTCTAAAAACACCAATGATTTGAACAGTGATGTTTGGGTTTTGGTGTCGCCTGAATTAACAGACACTTTCAACAAAATTGCTTCTCAGAGTATTAAATTAGAAGATTTAGTTGGGGATGGCAACATTTTCAACGGCATTCAAACCAGTGCCAATGCCATTTATATCTTTACACCTACCAAAGAAGACAAAAAGCATTATTATTTCACGCAAAAAGGTGTTGATTACAAAATTGAAAAAGGCATCACTAAACCTTATTTCAAAACTTCTTCAAAAGAGGATAACCTGTACACGTATAGAACATTCAAGCCCAACGCAAGGGTTATTTATCCCTATAAAAAGAAGAAAACAGGTGTTGATATAATTCCGCTTTCTGACATCAAAAAGAAATATCCGTTGGCTTATGATTATTTCCAACATCATAAAAACATTTTGGACAATCCAAAAAGGGATATTAAACCCGAACCGAAAACCGCAAACGAGTGGCATAGGTTCGGAAGGCATCAAAGTTTGGACAGTTGCGGTTTGCCCGAAAAAATCATTGTTGGCGTACTTTCTGTTGGCGACAAATACGCCATTGACACGCACGGTACACTAATTTCATCAGGAGGAACGGCAGGCTATTGTGTGGTTGCTCTTCCCGAAGATTCGGAATATTCCATTTACTACCTTCAAGCCATTCTCAATTCCAAATACTTGGAGTGGTTGAGTGCTTTGTATGGAGAGGTTTTTAGAGGCGGTTATATCGCAAGGGGAACAAAAGTGTTGAAAAATTTACCCATTCGGAAAATCGACTTTACCAACTCGAAAGATAAAACACTTCACGACCAAATCGTAACGACTCAAAAAGAACTAATCCGAATTTATGATGAAATAGATGTAAATGCAGGTAACAAAAGGAAAATAATGCCTTTACAAAGCCAATTTTCAAGAGAAAAAGCACATTTAGACAAGTTGCTGACCGAGTTGTACGGCTTGGGCAGTGATGATTTGTTAATCCCTTTAATAAAAGAATTATATGAAGTTAATTGAAAACGCATCAGCGGAAAAATTAAGAGGCGGTTTCTACACGCCCGAACCGATTGCTTCATTCATTTTGAAATGGGGTATCAACGGAAGCAATGACTATGAAATTTTAGAACCGAGTTGCGGAGATGGGGTTTTCTTGGAACAACTCAGAGAAAACGACCACACTTTTGAATCAGTAACGGCAATTGAATTTGACGAGGGAGAAGCCGAAAAGGCAGAGCAAATTGACCTTAACAATAAAACGGTTATTAACTCTGACTTTCATTTGTATTGCAATGAAACCACCCGAAGATTTGATTTAGTCGTAGGCAATCCGCCTTACATTCGTTACCAATATTTCGACAAGGAACAGCAAATTGAAGCAGGGAAAATCTTTGAAAGAGCGGGTCTAAAGTATTCAAAGCTGACCAACGCTTGGGTTTCCTTTGTGGTGGGTTCAAGTCTATTGCTCAAAGAAAATGGCAAAATCGGTTTTGTGATTCCGGCAGAACTTTTACAAGTTTCTTACGCTAAACAATTGCGAGAATTTTTAGCTCGGTTTTACAACAAAATCAACATCATTTCCTTCAAAAAATTGGTGTTCCCCGATATTCAACAAGAAGTGGTTTTGCTACTCTGCGAAAAAAACAACAGTAATTCACACCGCATTGAGCATTTGGAGTTGACAGACGCTTCCGAGCTTTCCTCTTTGGACGTAAACCGATTGAGAAGCCCTACCAAAAAAATTGATTTTAAATCCAATAAATGGACATACTATTTTTTGGAGCAAGAAGAAATCAACTTTTTGGAAACTATTGCTAAAGAAAAAAACATCCCGACCATTAGCGATTATGCCAATGTGGAAGTGGGTATTACCACAGGAGCAAATAAATATTTCACTGTTCCCTATTCCACCGTAAAATTTTATCAGTTGGAAGATTTTGCCAAACCAATGGTTGGGCGAAGCGTTCAGGTAAACAGTGTGGTTTTTAACAAGAAAGATTGGTTAAAAAACCAACAAACCGAAGCCAAGGCTAATTTATTGGTGTTTCCGCCCAAAGAAAAGCTAAATGGGTATCTTGGAGTTAAGGACTATTTACAATACGGGAAATCCATTGGGATACACAAAGGTTACAAAACGAGCATCCGAGACGATTGGTTTGTGATACCATCTATCAAACTTTCGGAAGCTTTGTTTATTAGGAGAAACAACCTTTATCCCCGTTTAATCCTGAACGAAGCCAACGCCTATACCACCGACACAATGCACAGGGTTTTCATCAAAGAAAAAACAGACAAGAAGGCTTTTATCGGTAGTTTTTACAATTCATTGTCTTTGGCTTTCTCGGAAATCGTAGGACGTAGTTATGGCGGTGGCGTTTTGGAACTGATGCCAAGCGAAGCAGGCAAAATATTACTTCCCTATCAACCCGAGAACACGGATTTACTCGCCACAATCGACAAAATGATGCGTGAGGACAAACCCATTGACGAAATCTTAAAAATAACAAACCAACAAATTCTCAAAAAAGGCTATGGCTTTACCGATAAGGAAATAAGCCTCGCAGATAGCATTTGGAAAAAATTGTCATCGAGGAGGTTGAATAGGAATAAATGATAGTAGATTGATTTATATAACTTTAGATACTTGTGTTTGGTTAGGATTGTTGGAGGTAAGCTTCGACAACGAGGATAATCTTTTTGAAGAAATCTGTTTTTGGATTGAAAACAAATTGATTACACATATCACCCCCACAAATATCATTGACGAATGGCATAGGAATAAAAATTCAAGAAAGGAAAGTGCCATTAAACACTTAAAAGACAATGAACAAATTTTATTAAATCGTTTCAAGAATAACACTACGCTTAGTAAAATATACAATCCTGACACTATATCAGAAATAATTCAGAATAGGATTGAAAGAATTGATTTGATTTTAAATACTTCTGAAAAAGCCGAAATTAACAACGATATTCTTATTAAAGCAGGGAATAGAAACTTGCTCAGACAGGCTCCTAACCATATCAAAGAAGGGTACAAAGACACCGTTAATATATTGACCTTGATAAATCACTTAAAGCATAAAAACTACGATAAATGTATTTTTTCAACTATTGATGGGGATTTCGGGGTTGCTAAAAATCAAAAATATGAATTGCACAGTTCTTTGGTTAATGAATTCAAAGAAGCTAACCTTCAATATATTTACTTTGGTAACAAGAGAAACATTGGTGACACTACAAACAATTTTGGAGCAAGATTTATTAGTGAGTTAAGAAAGGGCTCTTATTCTCTTCCAAGTTTTCAAGACCACTTAAAAAGTAAAAAACAGGAAGAAGTTGAGGAAAGGAAGAGATTTGATATACCTAAAATAGCAAATCCGGACGTAGACTATCTTGAAAACCTAAAATACATTGACGATATTCTTCAAAAGAAAAAGCGAACATCATTTGATGAAGATGTCCTAAAAAGACTTATCAATAGACACGATAGCTACAAACAATATTTCTTTAATAATCTCGGAAAAAATGGCTTGGTTTAACTTTTTAAAAGCAGAAGGGTATTTTAACCCTAATCAAAACCCAGAGCCGCTTCGGGTTAAGGACGGATTTCAAATTCCTTATTGGGAAATATTGGATTATTTGGAAAAACTATCTGTTGAAATAAGTCAAGGTAAAGAAACTGAACTTGTGGATGAATTGTTGGCAGTAATCAAGAACGTTTCAGAAAACCCAAGAGATAATTACAGAACTTGGTACGTCTTCACTAAAATTTTGGGAAATATCCCCAATGAAAGTATTCCAAAAGAAATTTTACATTTCATTCCTGTTTGGTTAAATAGCAAGTTTGACACAATGCTTCAAACTACTGAACTATGTGAGAAACTTCTTCCAAAATTCTTGAATGACAAACCAACAGAAGCCGATATTGAAAAAGCTGAAATTATTCTTCATTACCTTTTTCAAGTAGAAAAAGTTGATGTTGAAGGAGTTGATTTTTTTGGGGAAGGCAGTAACTATCGTTCGAGATTGTATTTATACTTCTTAGCTAATCAATTTGAAAAAACGGATATTATAGCGAAAGTTGTCAAGTACTGTTCGGAAAGTATTATTTTAGAATTAGGCAGAACGATTAAATTCTTACTTCTTGATGTTTTCGGCGGGGTCAATACTACAATGAAAGATGGAAATAAAGAATATGAAATCAAAATTCATATTGAAGAGGAAAATTTATCGGTTTCATCAAAATTAAACGACAGTGAAGCTAACAGCGTAACTTCAACCCTGCCAAATTGGGAAGAAAAAAGCGAGGGTACTATTAAAAATGAACTCGTGTCAATTCTAAAGAAGCACGACATTGACTATACACCTACAAATGATAATGACGATATTTTTCAGCGATTAAACTTTACGTTAAGTACAGGCTTTTCTTTTGCTCTTGATTATAACAGTATTAGAAAGTTGGGTAGTCAACATTATGACAAAGAAAAAGTCTTGAATGTGTTTGCACTAATTTTTCGTGATTTACTGAACGAGAAAGCAAAGCAGACCCCAGAAGAAGCATTATCCATCCTAAAAACCATCTGTTTTGATGCAAAATATCGCGTTCCTTTTTTTATATGTGTTTCTCTTTATGTAATAAGTGAAAATTGGGAAACCACAAAATCCTTGTTTTTTGAATTGATAAAAGACAATGATGCTTTATACCTGTTTTCAGATTACAAATATTACAAAGAACTTTATGATTTGCTAAAAAGAAATCAAAACGCACTGAATACAAATGAAGCCAGAATAATTGAAAGCATTATTGAACAAGGAGAACAAAATAAATCCGAGGAGAAAACAGAAGATGATAAAGAATATTGGAAACTTAAGTGGTTTTCGTCTTTAAAAAGCGTAAAACCATTTAAAGACAAGTATTTATTTCTCTCAAATAAATTAAAACTCACAAGCGAACATTTTGAAAATTCAGGTGAAATCAAAGTTAGAACGGGCTATGTTTCCCCAATTTCAATAAATGATTTGCTTGAGAAAAGCAATCAAGAAATAGTGGAGTATATTAAAACATTTAACCCCAAAAGAAGTTTTGATAAACCAAGTATCGGCGGATTGTCTGAAACCTTTGGAAATGCAGTTGAAACAGAACCTGAAAAATTTGTTTCAGAAATAGAATTATATCAAGATATCCCCTACATCTATTCTTATCGTATGCTTAACGCATTTGGCAAAGCGTGGAAAGAAGAAAAGACTTTTGATTGGGAAAAAGTTCTTCAATTTTGTTTAAACACTCTTAAAAGTCCTAAATTTTATGGAGGTGAATTAGAAATTGAAAATGATGATTGGAGTGCAACATCTGATTGGGTTGTTGGTTCAATAGCTAATATACTTACAGACGGTTTACGCAACGATAAAAATTCTTTTGATTTAGAATTTCTTCCACTTGCAAAAGAAATAATTCAAATAATTGTCGGTAACCTCAAACCAGTAGACGATTTAAAAAAGACGAATATGGATTACCCAACATATTCGTTAAATTCAACCGCAGGGAAATCTTTAAGGGCATTATTTGACTATTCACTTCACAGAGCAAGAAACTTATATGAACATAAGGACAAAGGAAAATGGGAAAAAGATATTAAATTATTATTTGAGGAGTCTTTAAAAAAAGGAATTATTGATGGTTACATTTTGCAAGGAATGTATTTTGAACAGTTCTGCTTTTTAGATTATGATTGGATTACGAAACAGGTTAAGCAATACTACACAAGCAAAGATAGAGAATGGCTTGCATTTATGGGAGGTTTTGTTTTCGGAAATCCACCATATAGTAAAGAGCTTTATAACCTATTTTATCCTCATTATGAAAGGATGATTGACGATAACGTCAAGTTTAAAAGTTTTAATCAAAACGGCTTAGTTTACCATTTAACAGCCTTTTATTTTAGAGAATATGAAACTCTTTCTTCCGAAAAATTGCTTTTCAAGTTTATAAATCAAGTTTCGCCTGACCAAGTAGGTGAACTAATTCACTTTGTTTGGCGACAAAAGAAGCATTTTTCCAAAACAGAATTACATAGGTTTGAACAAATAATTATTGACTTATGGGAATTCTTGACAGATAAATATGAATCTACATCCATTGAGGAGGAACAAACAAATTTAGGAATGCTTTCTAATTGGATTGTATTTGTACCTGAACTAAACGATACTTATACAAATCTCATTCTAAAATCGTGCAAACTCATTGACAAAATATATTCAACTCACGAATTGCTTGAAAACCTTGTTGCATTAAAAGGTAAAGGGAATCCAAAGACGACAGCAGAATCAATAGGTAAAATAATTTCATCATTGAACTTTAAAGACTATATGCGAGATTCTGATAAAGATTCCATCAAGGACTTGGTTTCGTTTCTGTTTGCTTACGGACAAAATGAAATAGCCTCTGAATTTTGTAACAAAATGGCATCTGAACATCAACAATTTTTTCTAAGGGAGATTTATGAACAAAATACGCAATAACTTAACTCGAAAAAACAGTAAACATACGGAAAAGCCCAACGCTAAAGCCATACACATTGCCAAGTCGCACTGCCCACCGCAACACCAAAACTTGTCAAAGAGTATGGCTTTCCCAACCGCTAACAGACAAACCGAAAAAATTAAAAGTCAGTGAATGAAACCAAGCAGAACGCAGGAAGTACGTGGGCTAACAAAGAACTGAGGTAAAAAACAAGTCTTTTCTTCCTTAAATTTTAACCATAAAAATCTTGGCATTGTTGAAATGGAACAAATCTCCTACGGTCGATTTGTTTCCAGTCCAACAAGCAAACACCATGTTCATAATATTAATTTTAACTATTGCAGTTTCAGAACCGATACATGCTCTGGATCGTAAGGATTTCCTGAATTAGCAATCGCAAAACACTGCTTGAGCAATTTATTGGACACCGCAATAAGTGCCAGTTTCTTGCTTTTCCCCTTATTTACAAGCCGCTGGTAAAGTTCACGACAGGCCCTATTGTGCTTACAGGCATTGAATGCGCAAAGGAACAGCAGGTTGCGAAGTTTCTTATTTCCGACCTTACTGATCCTGCTACGACCGCGCACACTGCTTCCCGACTCGCGAATTGTAGGTGTAATGCCTACATAACTGCACAGCTGACCGGCAGTCTCAAATTTGGAAAACCCATCGGTCACCACAATTAGAAACAATGCGGTCTTTGGGCCAATACCCGGAACGCTCGTCAAAAGAGTGAGCTGGTGCTGTTGCTCTTTTTTTACGAGCGAGAGCAGACGTTCCTCGATCCCGGCAATCTCCCCGTCCAGGTGCTTCCTGTCCCGTTTGAGGGACCTGTATACAAACTTCGAAGGGATTCCCAAGGTCTCCTCACCGTGCATCTTGTTCTTAGTGGCGGTACGCTTCTTGAGGTAGCTGTCCAACAACCGAAACAGTTGCAGGCACTCCGCCTGTACGTCCGTCAGGGCATTGTATAGCGGAACTTCGTTTGCCATCGCATAGTCACAGATGGCCTTGGCATCGCTCTTGTCGGTCTTTATCTTGGCCAGCTTCATCTGAATGAAACGTTTCACCGACAAGGGGTTTACCACAGATACCACCACATGGTTCTTGTAAAGAAACTGTGCGAGCCTGTAATGATAGTACCCCGTAGCTTCCATGACCACAATGGCACCTTCGGGAAGGATCTTTAAAAATGATCCAAACCCTTTCCCATCATTATTGAACTGGTTGTGGCCACTATTGCTGCCGTACAAATCAAAGACATCCTTGCTGATGTCAACTCCGAAAGTTTCCTTATATTTATTCATAAGAATTTATTTTATGAAAGAACCAGCTACTTGGGTCACAACAACTTGAAAACGAGGTCCAGGCCTCACAGAACTGAACGTGATTTAAGTAGTAAAAGAGCGGGGATTATCAATGTTGCCGAAGTCTAAAAGCTTCACCGTGTATAGTAACCTTACTCC
>NZ_JALKAU010000019.1:0-221 GCF_023015735.1 Gelidibacter sp. F63206 | reverse complement strand
TTTAAAATACGATTTGCCAACTTGAAAGAGGATGAGCTTATATTTGTAGATTAAATTAGAAGAGCCGTATGATGGGAGACTATCATGTACGGTTCTGTGAGAGGGGAAGGGTGAAATTCCCTTTTCCTACTCGACGTGTGCTGTGAGTGAAGCATAAGCTTCACGTAACTATTTATAAGATGGTGGATCCGACCCACCAGAATCTGCTTATAGGGGCTGGT
>NZ_JALKAU010000018.1:0-32767 GCF_023015735.1 Gelidibacter sp. F63206 | reverse complement strand
TGCTGAAATATGGTACAAATTAGTATCTTCGCTAACTTATTTAATAAAAAAATAGTTATGACGAATTTAAAAAGCAGCATCTTAGGGCTGTTTGCTTTCCTACTTCCGATGACCATACTTGCACAAGAGGCAAATTATGGCAATCAACACTTATTTGATGATTTTACTTACCGCCAAGGAAATGTCTATCGGACAGCCTCCGGGAAACCAGGTCCAGAATATTGGCAAAATGCCGCAGATTATAATCTGGAAGTGTCCTTAGACGAAGTGAATCATATGGTATCTGGAAAGGTATCCATTGAATACACCAACAACAGTCCGGAGACTTTAGATTTTATATGGCTCTATTTAGAGCAAAACCGATTTACTGAAGATTCTCGTGGCACGTTAACTACTTCTGTTCTGGGAAGCCGCTACAGTGGAGATGTTGAAGGTGGATTTGATTTATCAAATGTGTCTGCAAAAACAGAAACTGGTACTTCATCAAAATACATGGTTACGGATACCCGAATGCAACTGTTCTTAGATAAGCCATTAGCGGCCAAAGGTGGAAAAGTAACCATAAGCATGGACTTCAAATTCAAAGTGCCGGTTGAAGGAATGGATCGCATGGGCCGATTGGAAACTGAAGCAGGTACTATTTACGCCATTGCCCAATGGTATCCGCGTGTGGCCGTATTTGATGATGTGGTGGGTTGGAATACAGAACCTTATTTGGGTGCCGGCGAATTCTATTGCGAATACGGAACTTTCGACGTGAAAATAACGGCTGCAGCAGATCAAACGGTCGTGTGCTCGGGGATTTTACAAAATCCGAAAGAGGTACTTACCAAAACCCAACAAGAACGTTTTGCAAAAGCCGAAAAAAGCGACAAAACCGTTTATATTATTAAACCGGATGAGGTTGGAAAGCCTGCATCGCAAGTAAAAAATAAAGGAACGCTGACTTGGCATTATAAAATGGAAAACACAAGAGATGTGGCTTGGGCATCTTCAAGAGCATTTATATGGGATGCCGCCAAAATGAATCTGGGCAATGGCAAAACAGGTTTGGCTCAGTCGGTTTATCCTAAAGAGAGTGATGGCGTTGGTGCTTGGACACGTTCTACTGAATATACAAAAGCATCTGTGGAATTTTATTCAAATACCTATTATCCTTATCCATATCATACTGCGATAAATGTTGCAGCAAATGTGGGTGGAATGGAATATCCAGGCGTTAGTTTTTGTCATTATAAAAGTAGAGGGGAAGACTTATGGGGCGTTACAGATCACGAATTTGGCCATAACTGGTTTCCTATGATTGTCGGATCTAACGAACGCCGATACCCATGGATGGATGAAGGTTTTAATACTTTTATAAATCATTATAGTACCGTAGCTTTTAATAATGGCGAATATCCCTCTTCTACAGATAAACCGCGTACTTTGGTAAGGTATCTGACGTTTGAAAACCGCGAAGGCATTGACACCTCTCCAGAAGTGGCTCACGCAAGAAACTTGGGATATACGGCCTATTACAAGCCGGCAGCAGGTCTGTTTATGCTTCGCGAATATATTTTGGGCACTGAACGCTTTGACAATGCATTTAAAAGTTATATCCGCCATTGGGCTTATAAACATCCACAACCGAATGATTTTTTCAACCATATGGAGAATGTTGCAGGCGAAGATCTGTCCTATTTCTGGAAAGGTTGGTTCTTTGGTAACGGAAATATAGATATGGGAATCACCTCAGTTGAACCTTATCAGGATAATTATCTCATTACTGTTGAAAACAACGGAGAGATTCCGATGCCAGTCGAGCTTCAAGTTATTTACACGGATGATACAACCGAAAACGTAAGACTTCCCGTTGAAATTTGGCAGCGTGGCAATAGTTGGACTCATCTTTTGAAAACCACAAAAGAAGTGAAACGCGTAGTCTTGGATCCAAATAGGATGTTGGCAGACGTCAATATGTTGAATGATACTTGGAATAAACTGTAAACATCTAAAAAGGGCCTCTAAATTTTCAAGAATTTAGAGGCTTTTTCTTTTTAAGCCAATCTATTTTGGAAGACTTGCCAAAAGAGAATATCTTTAAGATTCCAAACGATTTCTTATGGAAATTGATGTAAAAAATCAGTTAAAAACTAATATCACACACGATGAGCAATACAAATAACAGAAGGAATTTTTTAAAACTAAGTGGTCTTGCAGGACTTGGTATTGCCACTGGTGGTTTGGTAAGTTGTAGTACGACTTCAGGAATTGTGGCGCCACCTAATTATGGGACCTCCCGATTTAACATGTCTGGTTACGCGGCACCCAAAATAGATACCGTAAAAATTGGTTTTATTGGCTTGGGCATGCGTGGTCCAGGTGCAGTCAAGCGAATGAGCTATATAGAAGGTGTAGAAATAAAGGCTTTATGCGATTTAAGACCAAAGCAAGCCGAAAGTGCCAAGAAATTATTGGATGGCACGGCGCACAATCCAAAACTATATAGTGGCAGTGAAGACGCTTGGAAGGAGATGATTGACACTGAAGATTTGGATCTAATCTATATTGCTACACCGTGGGATTTGCATGTGCCAATGGCCGTGTACGGCATGAACGCCGGGAGACATGTGGCCGTTGAGGTTCCGGCAGCAAAAACCATAGACGAATGCTGGGAATTGGTGGAAACCTCTGAAAAGACCAAAATGCATTGCATGATGCTTGAAAATTGTTGTTATGACTTTTTTGAATTGCTCACACTGAATATGGCGCGACAAGGTTATTTTGGTGATATCATCCACGGAGAAGGTGCTTATATCCACGATCTTGTCGATTTGAATTTTAATAAAAATGCCTATGAAGATATGTGGCGACTGAAGGAAAATATTGGTCGCGATGGAAATCTTTATGCCACACATGGCTTAGGCCCAATTTGTCAAATCATGAACGTCAACCGAGGTGATCAGATGGATTATTTGACATCGCTTTCAAGTGCTGATTTCTCTATGAATCCGATGGCTAAAAAACTGGCAGCAAAAGATGACTTCTACGAGCCGTACGTGAATGCCGATTTTAGAGGAAATATGAACACCACCATGATTAAAACTAAAAACGGTAGAAGTATCATGATTCAACATGATGTCAGTTCGCCAAGACCCTATTCTCGAATCCATTTGGTAAGTGGTACCAAGGCTATTGCCAGAAAATGGCCAGAGGCCAAAATTGGAAAAGGGCATTCGTGGATTAGTGATGAAGAATGTAAATCTTTAGAAAAACAATACACCCCAGAAATTGTTCAAAAAGTGGGCGATTTGGCCAAACAGGTCGGCGGCCATGGCGGTATGGATTTTATGATGGACTGGCGATTGATCGACTGTCTGCGTAACGGACTTCCGTTAGATCAAGATGTTTATGATGCCGCTTTATGGAGTGCCATCTCGCCATTGAGTGAGTGGTCCGTAGCAAATCGTTCAACGTCTATTGATGTTCCTGATTTTACGCGTGGCAATTGGAAATCCAATAAGCCTGTAGATGTGAGTTTAGCAGGTGGCGGAACAACCAATGTGCTTTATGGTAAATAAGGTTTAGAAATTAAGATTCTAATATTTACGCCATTTTTGGTATTTTCCACCAACAACATCTCATAAGTTCTAAAATCCAAAAATTGATTCTTATTGGATTTTGGAGAATATGTGAAAGCCTTCACAATTCAGAAGAATTGTGAAGGCTTTTTGGTTTTAAAGCTTTGGGAACCTTTATGAAAATATTATAAATCGGCTTTTGCTTAAGAATATTCCGTTTTAAGAGGTACACAACTGTGTAAAAAGATGTGTAAAATCCCCTTATATGTGTAAATCTTACACACTTTATATCACATAAAATACAATATAGGCCGTAAAACCCATGAAATTTGAGATGGCATAGGTGTTGCTAAACATAAGATGATATCGAATAAAAAAATAACAATAATTCGGGACTATTTTATATGAACACTAAAATGACAAATTCAAATCAATCGCAAATCTCAAAAGAGACCAATGTATCTAACGGAACTTCGAAAAAAGGATCGTTTTTCAATAGTCTATCTCCAGTAAAATCAATCAATCCATGGGGTGTAGTAGTATTGGCAAGTACTTTCTTATTAATGATTGGCTCTGTATTCTTGGTTTTTGACCTTCAAAACGATTTTCAACAGTTTAGAGAAGATCGAATCAATTCTACTATTGGACTTATATTTTTAGTTGTAGCAACAGGCTTGTTTATTTTCAAAGCAGGTTTCTTTATCTACAACTTATTTCTTTATTTCAGATATAAAGCTATTAAGTCAGTTTCAAATGAGGAGTTACCAACCTGTACCGTAATTGTACCAGCCTATAATGAAGGCAAACAGGTTTGGGATACTTTGATGAGCTTGGCGGATAGTGATTATCCAGATGGCAAATTGGAATTATTGGCAATTGATGATGGCAGTAAGGACGATACTTGGTATTGGATGCAACAAGCTAAAAAGAAACTTGGCGATCGTTTATCAATTTTCCAACAACCGAAAAACAAGGGTAAACGCCATGCTCTTTACCGTGGGTTTAACTTAGGCAAAGGCGAAGTTTTTGTAACCGTTGATAGTGATTCGGTTGTGAAACCGGATACTTTAAGAAATTTGGTGAGCCCATTTGTAGTCAACGAAAACTGTGGCGCAGTGGCTGGGAATATCCGAGTGCTGAATAATGAAAGAGCATTATTGCCTAAAATGTTGAATGTGAGTTTTGTATTGAGTTTTGAATTTGTGCGTTCAGCAGAAAGTAGTCTCAACTCTGTACTTTGTACTCCAGGAGCTTTGGCAGCATACCGTAGATCGGCAGTTTTTGCTTGTCTTGAAGATTGGATCAACCAAACCTTTATGGGACAACCGTCAGATATTGGAGAAGATCGTGCCATGACCAATATGATTTTAAAGCAAGGTAAACACGTGCTTTTCCAAAGAAATGCTTACTGTTATACTAACGTTCCAGAACGATATAAAGGCTTGTATAAGATGTTTATCAGATGGGGTAGAAGTAACGTCCGCGAAAATATACAGATGTCTAAATATGTATTCACAAATTTCAGAGAAGGCTCTAAATTGGGGACTCGACTATTGTTTATCAGTCAATCTTCAAAAATAATAATGAGCTACCCATTTTTAGTGTTTATGTTGTTTTTCATCGTCATGCACCCAGTACTTTTTATAAGTTCTACATTTTTCAGCATCTTAATTTTATCAAGTTTCCCGGTGTTGTTTTACGCGAAAAATTATAAACTATCAGAATCTTTCTGGGCCTATTCCTATAGTGTGCTTTATACCTTCGGCTTATTCTGGATTACACCTTACGCTATTGCAACAGCAAGTAGAAGAGGATGGTTGACGCGTGAATTGACAGAAAAGAAATAGAAGAATTTTTCTTCGGAAAATAATACATATGTTAAGGGATTACGGCTTATGAATGTAAGTCGTGATCCTTTTTCATTTTAGATCTATTGGAATTTGTGATATTCGATTTACGATTGGTGATTAAAATGTTGACATACCGTACACATAGGGCGCGTCGGGGCTCCACCAAGAAAATTAATGCTAAGGCTTGATTGAATAATTAGTGGTCTAAGCAAATCTGTCAGATTTGTGGTAGAGGAAACAGATAGTTAATTCGTTTAGGATAATCTCTATTCGGATAAACTATGACCTAAATACCATGTTTACAGATTTGAGGCGTTTTTAGTTCTTATTCTGAATTCTAAAAATAGCGCTTAGGATTTCTATGAGATAATTTATTCCAGGGAACCGATCTATCAATTTTTAGTATCAACACCCAAATCAACTCTATAATGGAAGAATGCACTTTAGATGTTCCCGAAAATGAAATTATTAATTGCCATTTTTATGTTCTACCTTAGGCAAAGCTTTGTTCTCAACTTTTGGGACTGCCTTATTTTCTATCTTAGGCAAAGCTTTGTTCTCAACCTTCGGCAAAGCCTTGTTTTCTACCTTTGGGAAAGTTTTGTTTTCAATCTTTGGGACTGCCTTGTTTTCAATCTTAGGTAAAGCTTTGTTCTCGACTTTTGGGACTGCCTTATTTTCTACCTTTGGGAAAGTTTTTTTCTCAACCTTTCGATAAGTCTTTTTCTCGACCTTAGGCAATTCCTTGGCCTTAGATTGTTCAACTGGTGCTTTCTGAGTTTCCTTTTTCACCGGAACTTGAGCTTTTAATCCCAATATTATTAACATGGAACCAATAGTGGTAAAAATTTTTTTCAAATTTACTGTAATTTTGTAATTTGAAGTAAGTTAATATTTTAGGGTGTATAAAAAAAACAAATGAAACTTTCTCTTTCAAAAAAAAGTCGTCCGTTCATCATACACCAATCTGTGCATTTATATCTTTCTCCTAGCTCAATTCATGGCTTAGGGGTGTTTAGTGATGTGCCTTTAAAAAGAGGAGCAGTGATTGAAACAGCTCCACTTCTTGTTGGATCAGCAGAAGACTATGACTTACTTTCAAAAACAGCATTACATGATTATTATTTCATACTAGCAGATACGAAACAGCCTATTGCCATTGGGCTGGGCTTTGCATCATGGTATAACCATAAGTGTCCGGCAAACGCCACCTATTCTATCCATAAAAAAAAGAAGACAATAAGAATCAAGGCAAAGGTAGATATTGAAACAGGCCAAGAAATAACGATCAATTATCACGGAACTTTTAATGATAATTCTCCTATTGAGTTTTAATATCATAATTAATCCGGTCATTTAAAAAAAACTTAAATTAGTTGACTCTATTGCGATTGAAATTATGATTTTGATTAACTATTTTATACAATCCTAGAAAAAATCAGACCATGAAGGGTGCATTATACATTAAGGAAGTCAAGGGAAAAGGCAGGGGTGTTTTCAGTTCTGCTCCAATTGTTGCCGGTGATATTGTGGAATCTTGTAAGATGTTAGTTTTTCATCCTGAGGATTATGATCTTTCAACGGCAAGCTTTCTGATAAATTATAGTTTTTTTATAGACAGAGACAGAAATATTGTTGGCCTTGCCTCTGGCTTTGGATCCTTATATAACCATGCTGCACCTGCCAATGCAACACACAAAATCTATAAAGAATACAATAGGGTCGATATAGTCGCCTTGCGTGATATTGCTAATGATGAAGAAATATGTATTAATTATCATGGGGCTTTTGATGATCCATCAACAAGTTGGTTTGATAACAGAGGACTGGAATATCACCCATGATAATTGACGATTTTAGTTGATTTCACTTCAAATTCTTTCCTATAGGGTTTTGTGCTCTTGATCTCAGGCTAAGATTTGTTTGTCAGACCTGAATTTTACTGCCTTGTTCCGCTCATCCTCTTTCTTTATTTTTTCAGGGTAGTAGAGAATGCTTTGCAATTCTTAATATCTATCCACGAGGTACTTGCACCCTTTATATTAATTATTTATCTTTAATTCTATAAAAACATCCCATTCTGGGCATACATGACAGCTTTGGTTTATCTTGAAAGATGTATTCAATTGGACCGCTCTCAGCTGAATCCATAACCAAATCTGTTGGTCCCAAATTGTTCTGGCATGGAACAACTAATAAAAAATAGATAAAAAAACTAACAAAAAAGTATTCCAAAAACAATGTAGGGACTGGAAATCATCCTGAGGAAACAAGGCAACATGTAACCAGCACTTTCTAAGCTGAATCAAAAAGTATGGAAAATTTGATTTTTAAGCGTTGAGTTATACAAAAATATATCAAACTATAAATTAGTAAATATTCCTTGGCCTGAATATAACTTGATACAATTACTTTATATTTGAAGGAACTTGTAGCTTCAAGTAGCGTTTTTATTATCAAAAACGGTCGAGACTCCCAATTTCTCGAGAAATATTATGATCACATTTTTTCGGAAAATAAGAAGAAATCTACTTTCGCAAGGTAAATTAATTCAATATCTCAAATACGCTATCGGTGAAATTGTTCTGGTAGTGATCGGAATATTATTGGCCCTGCAAATCAATAATTGGAATCAAAATCGAATGGATAATAAAATTGAAAACACCTATTTGCTTGGGTTAAAAGTAGAGTTTCAAATAAGTAAATTAAAGTTAGAAGAATTAATATCCGTGATTCAAAAAAATTATTCTGGCGCCCAAGACATCTTAAAATATATCCACTCGAAAAACGAATTGCCTTCCGAATCTGAGTTTTCAAAATTATTGTACCATACATTTTCAGAGGACATTGCTTTTAATCCGAACACTTCTCTCATTTATGAAATGATTAATTCCGGCCATCTTAAAAATCTCAAAAACGCCAATTTAAGAAAGCATTTGACCAGTTGGATTTCCACTTTAGAAGATGTTTCCAAGCAGGAAGAAGAACTTGCAAGCCAGAGAATAAAAGTAATTGACATGTTCAGGACAAATGAGGCAAGTTTAAGTGTTGTTTTTAATCAGGCTGGTGTATATAGTGATCTCGGCTTGCCAGAGTCGAAAAATGAGATGAGTAATTTAGCCCTATTAGAATCCACGGCGTTTGAGAACAATGTATTGATTTTTATCCTCACATGTCATGCCACAGAAAAAGCACATTTTCAGCCATTGATGCGAGACCTAGACACTATCTTAGACCTTATAAGTAAAGAAATAGAACAGCGATAGAAACACATCAAAATGAAACTATAGAAAAAATGTCGACAAAAAATATCTTTAGAATACTACTCCTTGTTGGGACCCTAATTTCCTTGTATTTTGTCCCATGGCCTATTGTTAAAGCATGGTCAAAACCATTGCCCGATTCGGTACAAGAGCAAGTGAATGAAGCGATAGACATGGGTTTTGACGGAATTATTGTCTATGTAGATTTAGAAGGAGAACAACCAGCTTACTTTGCTGCCGGTTATAAAAACAAAGAAAATAAAATCCCTGCCGATCCGCATGCATTGTTCAAGATAGCTAGCGTTGGAAAACTCTATAATGCTTTGGCCATTGCTAAATTAGTGAGAAACGATAAACTCTCATTGGATAAAACCCTCGCAGATTATCTGCCTGAATTGGTGGGTCGAATTGAATATGCTGATGAAATTACTTTGAGAATGATGGTGCAGCATCGTAGTGGTATTCCTAATTACACAGATACATTTAATTATTGGGCGGCGCCCAAGGAAACCAATGACGAGAAACTTGCTTTGGTGCTTGACCTACCCGCCAATTTCAAACCTGATCAGGATTATGAATATTCAAACACCAATTATTTGTTGCTGTCAAGAATCATAAACAGAGTGCTCGGTTACGATTCTTTTCAATATATAAAGGAAGAAATTTTGACGCCCTTAAACTTGACAAATACGTTTGGCTCAATACACGATGTCAATTTAGACGACGTGATGAGTGGTTATTATGTTGGTTATGACTCCGATTTAAAGACAGACAATATCGGCTCGATATTGGCCACTGCCGAGGATTTGGGTATATTCATAAGAGCCTTAAATGATGGTTCGGTATTTAAAGATAAAGAGGAACAGGAAATTTACTCGTCTATTTATAAGTATGGACATACCGGATTAATTCCTGGCTATCAGACAATTGCTAAATATCATAAAGACATCGATGCGGTAGTCATTCAATTCACAAACACGGTCAATTTTGACGGATACAATTGGAATCTGTCTGAAGTTGAATACAACCGAATCTTAAAGATATTGAGAAAGAAAGGACTTCATTAAATTGTGTATAAAAGTACTCGTCCCTTTAATTAAAAGTAATTTACACCTACTTAACATGAGTAGGTAAAACTCTTTATAGACTTGTTTGGACAATTCTGTTTTGACTAAAACAATTGGTTTCGTTGCTTACGAAAGTCTTTTAGCATAATTTTAGAGATTATCGTGATGACTAGTTAATTGTATTAAGATGAAAAGAATCGTATATGTCCTCATTTGTTTCAGTGTTTTCAGCTCCTGTAAATTCAAACAAGAGCAATCTATCGATCTTAAAATCATGTCGTATAATATCCGACACGGAAAAGGATTAGACACTATTTTGGACTTATCCCGAGCTGCTGCTGTCATAAAATCGCAAGCTCCTGATTTATGCGGATTGCAGGAGGTGGATCAATATTGTTTACGATCAGAAAGTGTAAACCAAACAGAATATTTGGCTCAACAAACAAATATGGCAGGCACTTTTGGTAAATTCATGGATTATCAAGATGACCAATACGGGCTGGCAACCTTATCCGCCAAACCACTGATTTCTACAAAAGTGTTACAATTGCCCGATGCAAAATATGAGCCACGTTCATCAATCATCCATGAAGTAGCTTTGGCCAAAGATTGCAATATTGTATTTGCAAACGTTCATTTTGATTGGATTGACGGCAAAGAAGGAAGTGCCAACCGATTAAATCAGGCAAAAGCTTTGATGGTCTATATAGATAGCTTGGGATAAATTTCTGTTGTTTCACGCCAAAAGCGTGACAGGTCGGACTCAAGAATCTGAGGAGAACAATTGGATGGCCAATATTTCATCACTTATTAGACAAAACATCGTAGAAAAATCCTATGAAAAAAGATTTTCTATAAACACCAATCAAGGGATTTACTTTTTAGAAACCGAAAATATTATTTTCTTCGCAGCTAATGAAGGCGTCGTTTTCGCCTGTGATACCAAAGGTAAAAATCACTTGCTAACAGAATCTACATTGAAAGACATAGAAGAATAGCTCAATCCCTCAGATTTTTTCAGAATCAACCGTAGCGAACTGGTCAATAAACCACACATCGAAAAAATAGAGCGCTATTCTTATAATGTACTTGCCATAAAATTGAAAGACCATAAAATCTTCTCAAAACCAGTCAGAGCAACACAGCGGCGTTTCGGGAGTGGATTGAAAAATAAAAGCGATTACACAACTATATAACTGACCTGAATTTATTGGAACTAAAGTCCAGTAGCAGACCACAAGGCGTATCGTGTTAAGGTCCTTTATAATCTCAGTGAACTTTAAGCGCAAAAAAGTAGAGAATAGTACCATGTTCAAACTGCTTTATTACGATTGATTTTTTATAAAAACCTTCTCAAGTCCAGTTGTGTACCAGGCCTTATTTTCTATTCGGTTTGTTTTCACTAAATTAGTTGATTACCCGCTCAACGTCACCCTAAACATCGTCATAAGTACGATAAAACATGGGTGGTAATGTTAAAAAGTATTAAACAATAACTCACATGAAACTATTAGAATGAAAAAACTGACATTATTACTCGCGCTTGGATGCATTTTTACCCTGACTGCACAAACCGAAATTGAAAAAGTATCAGAAACCATTAGCAAATCTGAGATTGAAGGTCATATTTATTTTTTGGCTGATGATCTTTTAAAAGGACGAGAAACGGGTTCTCCCGAACTCAAAATTGCGGCTTCATATTTAGCCAATAGCTTTCGTCGATATGGAGTAAAACCTAACCCAAAAACCGGGACTTATTATCAAGAAGTAAAACTTAAACGCAAATTCCCTCCAAAGGATGCATCCATAGTCATAAATGACCAAGTTATTAAAGATTACGTAATTATTAATTCTGCTGCAATGGCCTCAAACCGAGATGCCATTTTTTTAAACTACGGTTTAATTGATGATTATAAAGGAAAGAATGTCAAAGGAAAAGTGGTTATTGTAAAGGCTGGGAGTCCTGAAACAAACGTTGGAAGAGCTGCATTTAGATTGCGTCGCACCAAAGAAAAATTAGCTAATCAGCATGGCGTCGCCGCTATTATTGAGTTGATGAATGTTGATGATGGCACCTGGAGTTTTATTGATCACAATTTTAATGAACCAACCTTGAGTGTAGACTTAGATGATAATGATAAAAGTAGCAATAGCGACATCGCCTATGTTTGGGTTTTGGATAAAGATGGGAAAATGGCTGAACAGTTTAGCGGAGCCAAAAAAATCAGTTCTACAATTGCTATTGGCGAAAAACATGAGGAAGCCGTGATCTCCCAAAATGTCATTGGTGTAGTTGAAGGCACCGATGATCAGCTTAAAAATGAATACATTATTTATTCTGCACATTATGATCATATTGGTATTGGTGAGCCAGACGCAACTGGTGATTCTATCTACAACGGGGCTCGAGACAATGCCGTTGGTACAACTACCGTGTTGAGCATGGCCAAAAACTTAGCCAAATATCCAACAAAACGCTCGGCATTATTTATTCTTTTTACTGGAGAAGAAAGAGGTCTTTTGGGAAGCAGATATTATGTTGAAAACCCAGTATTACCCTTAGACCAAATGGTGTATTGCTTTAATAGTGATAATGCAGGTTATAACGATACTTCGGTGATATCTGTAGTAGGGCTGACCAGAACTACTGCCGAAGATAATATCGTTAATGCCGCTAAAGCCTTCGGATTAAGAGCCATTGAGGATCCCGCCGAAGAACAAGGCCTATTTGATAGAAGTGATAACGTCAATTTCGCTCAAAAAGGAATCCCTGCGCCTACATTCTCTTTAGGCTTTACTTCGTTTGATGGCGACGTGACCAAATACTATCACCAAGCAGGAGACGAGGCAGATACCTTAGATTATGATTATTTGCTAAAATTCTTTCAAGCTTACGTACTGGCAGGTCGAAATATTGCTAATGACAAACAGACACCCGTATGGAATAAAGGTGACAAATATGAACAGGCATCAAAAGAGCTGTATAAAGTAGAAACAAATTAGATAAAACCACGGGTTCATCACATTTGATGAACGAGTAGATTGTTTATCATTACACCCACATCTGGTCTGTCTATTCTTCAGCCACGATAGAACTGTTTAGACGATCAGATGTGGGATTGTTTTTATTAAAAGTGAATGGATCTGTCTGGAAAAAATCATACAACATCCACAATCGCACTTGTCCATGTTGGCAAAAACGTATTCTCTTTTGGATATCCACGTGTTACATAACCCTGAAAAATTACCCAGAACGCCATTTCAATACACTATATATTTTGACTTTTTCAAACCTAAAATTACCCATGACGGAAAGCACTCTAAGCCATATTTTTCGATACTTCGTTCTATTTTTAGTATGTTAGCCTCTTGTGCTTACAACTAACCATACGCTAAATGTGTTGCTTACAAGACCTATGGCCAAGATAAAAACTAATCAATCATCCTATGACAGCAGCTGAAATCATAAGCAATATATTTTTACCATTATCTCTTGCCATCATTATGCTTGGCATGGGAATGACTTTGATACTTTCCGATTTCAGTAGGATCCTAAAGAACCCGAAAGCTATTTTAATTGGTCTTTCCAATCAACTTATATTTTTGCCAATAATAGGATTTTCGTTAGCCATAGCTTTTGATTTAAATCCGGTGATGGCAGTTGGATTAATGATTCTATCTACTTGTCCAGGAGGTGCTACCAGCAATTTGATTACACAGGTTTGTAGAGGAAATATTGCCTTATCAGTGACATTAACTGCTATTTCAAGCGTAATTTGTGTCTTTACAATTCCCTTTATTTTGTCGTTTGCCTTAGACTATTTTGGTACTGACACCGGTGTCACCATCAAACTCCCGATATTAAATACAATCATTCAAATAATGGGTATCACCATTATTCCAATTTCAATTGGTATGTTTATTCGCAGATTGAAACCAGACTTTGCCAGACGAATGGAAAGACCAATGCGTATTGCTTCGACCGTAATTTTCATTATAGTTTTTATTGCTGTATTGGTTGCAAATTTCAATATTTTGGGCACAGCAATGAAAGAAGTAGGACTGCCTACTTTATTGCTAAATATTCTTACTATGGGATTGGGTTATTTTACGGCCCGATTGTTCAAATTGGATTTAAAGAGTGCCATTTCCATCTCGGTGGAAAGTGGTATCCAAAACGGAACCTTGGCCATTGTGATTGCTACATCGATATTAAACAATTTTGAAATGAGCATTCCAACTGCAGCTTATGCTATATGGATGTTTATAACCGGTGGTATTCTTATGTGGTTACTTGGCACTAGGATTGACGTACAATCTAGCGAGGAATAGCTCTCGGTCGAGATGGCCTAAATCTGGAAGGGACACTCTTTGTAGTTTCTTAAGTGTCCTTTACTGGATCTTATCTATACTGACGAGATAATCCCTTCTGGAATACTTGATAAGCACATTAATATTCATTATCTTGATTCTCATATGAATAAGTTACTATCAACATACTTTTCAGGGTTTTTATTAGTGTTTGGCAGTATGCTTTCTTTAGCACAAGATATGAGACAAAAGGCTATTCCACTTGAAGGAGATCAAAGTTTGGACAGACTGATTGCAGCAGCTGCCGATAAGGAATTGGTGCTATTGGGTGAAGCAAGTCACGGCACTCATGAATACTATTTGTGGCGAGATAAAATCAGTCGACGATTGATATCAGAACGGGACTTCAGTTTTATTGCGGTAGAAGGTGATTTTGCTAGTTTATACCATCTCAATCTCTATGTAAAAAATTTGGAAGGAGCTGCGAATTCTGCCAAAGAAGTTTTATTAAAGCTCCACCGATGGCCAACTTGGATGTGGTCCAATGAAGAGGTTGTGGCATTGGCCGAATGGCTTCGAAATCATAACGACAAATTGCCTCAAGAAAAGAAAGTAGGCTTTTACGGGATGGATGTTTATGATGAATGGAATTCCAAAAAGGAAGTTTTGGATTTGCTTAAAACAACTGACCAAACCACTTATCACTATGTGAAAGAACAATATAAATGCTTTGAGCCACACAAGGGAGATAGTTGGAGTTATGCCCATGCGGTGAACGCTGGGAAAGATGCATGTACAACCGCTACAAAAAATGTGGTGGATTATATAAAGAACAATCGAAAGAAGTTGTCAAAACTTTCAGATGACGCTTATTTCTATTTGCTACAAAATACGATTGTCGTACAGAATGCTGAGGAGTTCTACAGAGAAAGTGTTGCTTCAAGAGGACCCGGTTCATGGAATTCACGAGTCCATCACATGCATGGCACCGTCAATGAATTATTGAATCTTTATGGCGAACATTCCAAGGGAATTGTTTGGGCGCACAATACACATATTGGCGATGCTGAATATACCAACATGCGAGGTGCAGGTCAAAAGAATATTGGTCAGCTTACCCGAGAAGGATTGGGAGATGCTAATGTGTTCTTGATCGGTTTTACCACTTATGAAGGAAAGGTGATGGCAGGCTCCAGTTGGGGTGCTCCCATGAAGGAAATGACCATTCCGCCAGCTATTCCCAATAGTATAGAATACGAGTTGAATCAATTTGATCAGGACAGATTTTATATCATTTTTGATGAAGAAGATCGTAAGGAAAAAAACCTAGAAACAATGGGCAATAGGGCTGTGGGCGTTGTCTATAATCCGCGAGGTGATAGACGTCAATTTGTGCCTACCATAATTCCGTTACGCTACGACGCACTGTTCTTCTTTAAAAAAACGACTGCTTTGCGAGTTTTGAAAAAGTAAGGATCATTGACCTTGAAATTCAAGCATAATATAAGTAGTCAATAAGCTTAATTCAGTTGGTCTCATAATTCGAGATCGCTAATGACTTCATGTCCATTTTTTTACCATAATGCCAACTACATAACCAAAAATTGCATGGCCAATAGTCCAATAAATCCAAGCCATAACATCATTTGCTGCCGGAGGTTGTTCTGACAGAGCCGTTAAAAAAAACAAGCCTCCCCCACCTATGGTATAAACAAGAATATAAGGCCATATGGTCTTTTGTAAAGTCCAGGTTTTTAAAATAAAAAACAGTGCAATCACACTCACTATACAGGTCAAATAATGAAACAGCTGACCAAAAAGCCAAACCAGTTCTAAGTCCTTAATAATAGGAATATAATCAAAATTAAACAGAAGAATATAGGCCGTATTACCTGTCAATTCCATCACTATTTTTAATACCAACATCAACACAAAACCTGCAATTAAGCCAATTGATGTAAGTTTCAAAAGTTGTTTCATAAAGCCAGAATGTTTAAGGATTGTTATAGGAGAACGTAAAATGAGTGTCAGATCGTTGAGATAGTATCTGTTCCCTAAAATAATATCTCTCTTTAAATTGCAGATTTTCAGAGGACTTTTTTTGAAAAGATTTATAGAATTTTAACTTGGCTTCTAACATTCAAAATAATTTATTACAAACGAAAATACATTATTATGATTTTAAAAAGTAATAAATTACCATTTTATATTGTCAAACATCTCTCATAAATAAGTTATAAAAAATAAAACTTTATTGCTCGTATGCAGCACTTTTAATAGTCTTAATACCGTGATGCATATATTTCAATCGGTATTTATTAAATTAGATGTTCACAATACTCACCATGATTAGAGCCTATAAAAAAAGTGACAGACCTGAGGTCATCGATTTACTAAGACGAAATATTCCAAAATATTTTGATCCTTCGGAAGAACGCGATCTTGAAAAATATCTTGACGATCAAATGGAGGACTATTTTGTATACGTGGAAGGGTTTGAAATTTTAGGAGCAGGAGGCATAAATTATTTTCCTGAAGAAAAAGTCGCTCGGATTTCATGGGATATCGTCGAGCCTAACGCTCAGGGGAAAGGTATTGGGAGAAAATTAACGCAATACAGAATTAATCAGTTAGGAGAAAATCAAAATATTGAAACCATAATCGTCCGAACAAGTCAACATACCTTTAAGTTCTACGAGAAGATGGGCTTCCAACTTGAGAAAGTCGAAAAGGATTTTTGGGCCAAAGGCTTTCACCTCTATCAAATGACAATGAGGAACCATTAATAATTGACTTGTTCTTACTGGATAAGCCAATTATAAAAATTCCTGACCATATTTAATTCCTATTAGCCAGAACATATAAAATCAACAATGAAAATGGAATCGACTTTACCTCCAATAATTCAAGCATCAGAATTACTCAAATTATACACTTCAGAATCTATAGTTATTATCGATGCAAGAAGTGGAAAGGATGCAAAATCAAATTACGAGTCAAAACATTTGGAAGGAGCATTATTTCTTGATTTGGATATTGATCTTGCTGAGGTTAATAATGATCCATCAATAGGAGGCAGGCATCCACTTCCGAAAATTGAAGATTTTGCTAAAACATTATCTACTATCGGATTATCAAATAAAAGTCATGTGATAATTTACGATGATAAAAATGGGTCAAATGCCGCGGCTAGATTATGGTGGATGCTAAAATCGATTGGTCATGAAAAAGTCCAAGTTTTAAATGGCGGAATTCAAGAAGCGGAGAAAGTCAAATTTCCAATGAGCTCAAAATCGGAAGTCATCAAGAAAACAGAAGGATACGAATTCAATGATTGGAAACTTCCATTAGCAGATCTTGATGAGGTTGAAAAGGTTTCACAAATGGAGAATCATACCGTAATTGACGTTCGAGACGCTGATCGTTACCAAGGGAAAGTTGAACCCATAGATTTGGTTGCGGGACATATTCCAGGGGCCATTAATATTCCTTTTTCAGAAAATTTAAATGAAAACGGTCTTTTTCTATCTCAAAGCGACTTAAAAGACAAATATGAAGACATATTTAAAAAGACTGAAAGCAAAAACATAATTGTTCATTGTGGATCTGGGGTTACAGCTTGTCATACTCTTTTGGCAATGGCTTACGCTGGATTGGAAATTCCAAAACTTTATGTGGGCTCATGGGGTGAATGGAGTAGAAATGATAAACCAATTGCAACGCTAAATTCGAAAAGATAATAGTGATTGCCAACGGAAATCAAGGAAAAGAGATATCGCTATAATTACGGTGTGAGCCCATGTATTGAGAATCATTTAAACCTGCTTTGAAATTTTAGCGCATGGCTCCTTCAGGAAACTTCACCTTTTCAGGTTCTACATTTAACATTGGCAAAGCCGCCCTTAAAATTCGATTACGTCGGCCGGTAGTATCAAGTGGTTCAACCGGATAAGAGATTACGGCTTCCATCCAGGCATATGTGTTGATCCTAAAATATACGGCAGGTTCCCATTGCTTGTTCTTATCGGCTGTAAGTTCAGGATAGCGCTCTTTAAAGTCATTACTGGCAGCTTTCAAAAGACAGTTCTCAACAAACTGTAAGTCGCTGGTATAGGCTATTTGGATGGCCGTTTCATTCCATATGAATGGACGCTGGGGCCCTGAATAATTGATGATCTCCTCTCTTAAAATTAAACTGTTGGGAAATCTAATTATCCGTCCACTTGCTCTGTCATTGCCCAAATAATCACCACTACACTCTAGAATAGATGTGTCCAAATAACTGATCTCCACCACATCTCCCCGGAGGCCGTTTATCTGAATACGATCGCCTACTAGGTAAGAACGACGGAAAATCAAATAGACCCAAGCTATAAATGAAGCAATGGGAGCCTGTAAGGCGAAGCCTAAAACCAATGAGATTAATCCGAAACTGACCGCCGCCGCATAAATATTCTGAAACAAAAAGGCCACAACAACAATAAGATTCAATACAATGGTCAGAAATCTTATGATTCGTAGTAGATTATAACGATCGCCTTCAAGATAGTTTTGACTATCAACTATCCGTGAAATAATTTTACTTATTAAAAGGATCAGTGAAATCAAAAATAGGCTGATGCTCAGCTTCTTGAATACAGGGACGTAGTCTGCCCAAGGCTCAAAAATATCAAGTTCTAACAAGTAATGAACGGCTATTAATAATATTGCCATTATCGAATAAATGACAATCCAAGGTTTGTCTTTCTGAATTTTCATGAAAAATTTTTCTTTGACAGGTGAAATTAATACTTCTATTTTAAATTACCACTGCCTTTCCATCAGAAAAGCTTTTGCAGCTCTTGTTAGCATAGAATCTAGTCCGAACGTGGGATTTTGGTTTAGATTTATAAAAATAGAAACCTAAAACTGACAGGAAAACCTCCTGAATACAATGGGTCATTACATTTTATACTCAAGCAATGTCAAAAATCTTCGATTCATTTTCAATGGAGATGACGATGCGGTATTTCAAAAGAGTAAAACTTATCCTATATTTGTCGATTGGGTAAGTTAGTGAAACGTGCTGATCAAGTGTTATTTATCCCGTTTAGCCGTCTCTTTTACAGCCCAGAAAAACTAACCAAAAAAACTATAATTATGTCAGATCAAAAAGTATTTGAAGCGAGTCCTGAAAGCAAAGGAAAAGCAAAACAATTGCGTCTCTTCGCATTTTTAGCCTGGTTCATAGCCATTGCGGGACAAATCTTTGCCATTTTAAAACTAATCAACAATGAAGACTTAATTTGGCTGATCGTTGTAATAGTGGTCATTTTGGCCCTGTCCATCACGGGATCGATGCTTTGGAAAAAAGCAAATCGGTTGGATCCTGCATCTGAAAAGGACAAGGCACGTTTTTTTGTCCAAAATCAGTTGGGCGCCATTATGGGGGTATTGGCATTCTTACCATTGGTGATCCTTATTTTTATGAACAAAGATCTTGACGGAAAAACCAAAGGGATCGCGGGAGGTATTGCCGTAGTGGCTATGTTGATTGCAGGTATATCTGGGGTTGATTTCAATCCGCCTTCTGTTGAACAATACACCAAGGAAATCAATGAACAAACAACGACCTTAAAGGAGTTGAATTTTGACAACGACAATGTCTATTGGACCTCTGCAGGAAATAAATACCATATTTTTGAAGACTGTCAACATATTAGAGGCAGAGAGAATATATCCAACGGAACGGTAAAAGAATCATGGGAGCAGAAGGGCATTTCTGAACTATGTAAAACTTGTGAAAAGAACGCTTTAAAAAACAAAGGGACTTCCGAAGAAGTAAATGTTGACCCATCATAATCTTTGGCATCGATAGTCAGATAAATTAAATCATACATCAGAAATCCGTTTTTGAAGGCATCGAAGACGGATTTCTTATTCTCAAGTTAACTTCATCCACTAAAAACGTAAACAAAACAATATGAACTCCGTTACGATAAGAAAAGCAAAAAGAGAAGATTCATTGGCCATCGCCACTCATTTACTATTGGCTATGGAAGATATTGTATGTGAGTTTATTGGTCAAAAGGACCCAAACAAGGCTAAGGATTTTTTAATCCATTTTATAGCACAAGAGCACAATCAATATTCGTATCAAAACTGTTTTGTGGCAGAAGATGACCATGAGGTTATTGCTGCCGTCAACATTTACGATGGGTCACAATTAATCCAATTGAGGGTCCCGATCAGTCAGTATATAAAAATACATTTCAAGACGGATTTTAACCCAGAAGATGAAACACAACCAGGAGAGTACTATATTGACTCATTAGGCGTAAATCCCAATCAGCAAGGCAAAGGGATTGGAGCAACAGTGCTAAAGTTTTTAATCAATTACTATGTCAACCAAAATGGAAAGACCATCGGTCTGTTGGTAGATGAAGAGAATCCAAAGGCCAAAAAATTATATTTAAAATTGGGCTTTAAGTCCGTGGGGCAAAAAATATTGGTAGGCAAGCGTATGGAACACCTACAAATAAAACCGAAAGCCGAAAGTTATTAAAACACTTAAGGAAGTCGATTAATTATATCTGCCAACTCTATCAATTACAGTTATTTGTCAAAGTCAATGCTTCCTCTAAAAAGTTGTGGACTTAGATTAACGGTCCACATTAATTTGCTAAATTAGTCGCCCTAAAGGCATTGCTGATCATATCTAAAATGTTGGTATTTATGAACTCATTTTCCAATGATAATAACACGAATAGGACATACGAATGATATCCCTGGTATTCTATCACTTCAAGAAAAGTATCTGTATAAAAATCTCAATGAACTTGAGCGGCAAAAGGGATTCGTGACGACCCCATTTACAAGTTCTCAAATTGAAGATATCATTCAACAAAACGGTATATTTGTCGCGGAAAACGAAAGCGATGATATTATCGCATACGCCTTTGCGGGTAGTTGGAAGTATTTTGAACAATGGGAAATTTTTAACTACATGGTCTCTCGTTTTCCGAAATTATCTTTTCATGGGAACCCCATTACTACGGAGAACAGTTTTCAATATGGACCTATTTGTATTGATGAAAAATATAGAGGTAGGGGACTTCTTAACCAACTTTTTGAGGAAATGAGAATTGAGTTCTATAAGAAATATCCAATCTCAATTACCTTTATTAATAAAGTCAATGCTATTTCTGAAAGGGCGCATACCAAAAAGTTGGGATGGGAAAAAATTGATGAATTCGAATTTAACAACAATACTTATATTGGATTGGTATTCGACATGAAAAACTCTGTCTTAAAATAATTTTGTGTCAATATAAAATTGTAAGTTATCACCAACCATAGAAATCTGAATGTTTAAACATCAAGGAAAAAAGAGAACAGTACAACACAATCTTCGGATTGCCATCGTCCTATCTTTTGTTGCCGGAATTGTAAACGTATCGGGTATATTGGCATTCAACGAATTGACCACGAACGTGACTGGTCATTTTGCGCTATTTATTAAGGATGTGGCAGATTTTAAATTTTGGAAGGGAACCATTTATTTTCTTTATATTTTCTCATTTCTTTTTGGCTCCTTTTCATCAAACATACTCATTGAGACTTTTAAGGAAAATAAGAAACTCAATGTTTTTGTTATCCCCACGCTGATTGAATGTGTGATATTATCGGGAGTTGCCATTATGAGCAATTCTTCACAATTTAATGCCGAACTGATGGTTTGTTTATTGCTTTTCGCCATGGGATTACAGAACTCCTTCGTCACCAAACTATCAAATGCCGTAGTGAGAACAACGCATCTTACAGGCTTGTTCACCGATTTGGGCATTGAGCTTTCACAATTATTGTTTCCAAAGAGCCACCCCAATAGGAAAGAAATTAAATCGAACGTCAAACTCCGATTGTATATTATTGCCTTCTTTTTCTTCGGCGGATTAAGCGCAGGGTTTTTTTATTCCACACTGGAATTGAAATTGAATACACTGATTTTAGGTGTCGTCATTTTAATCGTAAGCCTTTTTTATGACGATATGAGGCTGAAATACATTAGAGTAAAACGAAGACAAAAACGCCTTCGGGCCTATTCCAATAAATTACGAAAGCGTACTGTACTTAAGTTCTACACTAAAAAGTCTTAGTTTTCCATTGTATTGGAGACATTCAGTAGTTATACTTCTTCCGGAGAAGTAACTGATCAGTTATTTGCTTTTGTTTAAGAGCACAGGTCTCTTTCCAAATCTTGACCGCAACACAAGGTTTTTAAAAATTAGATAGTATAAAGCAGTGCGGCTCTGACGTAACCCTTTGCTATCAATAACTATCGGGATTGCGGTAAAATAATTAGCCTGTTAATTTTTAGACTTTTGGCATTATGTTTCATACCGATTAGTTATCAATGGTAATTTCTGCACCATTTTAGAAAATAAAATAAAAAATATCTTTGATAAGAAATCGATTCATCGTAATATTGCAATGAAGTAATTAATTGAATTATGGGCATCTCCAAAACGGAAATTTTTACAGCACAGCAAAACGAAATTGCACTTTTCGCCAAAGCTTTTGGTCATCCTGCTCGGGTGGCCATTTTACAACATCTATTCAAAATTGATACTTGTGTTTGCGGCGATCTGGTGAATGAAATCGGTCTTGCACAACCTACTATTTCACAACATCTTAAAGAGTTGAAAAATTTAGGTTTAATACAGGGGAGTGTCGAAGGCACTCGGGTTTGCTATTGTGTAGATCCTGGGAATTGGACAAAAATGAAACAGGTTCTCTCTGAATTCTTAAATCAAGATGTTTCCATAAAGAAAGATTGCTGCTAATATCACTGATTATATAATCAATATAAAATTTCATTACCATGAAAAAGGAACAAGAATTAAAAGACATCGTCAAAGAACGCTATACGCGAATTGCCGAACAAGGAAAAGCAGAAAATGCAGCCTCGTGTTGTGGTGCTACCACACCTTCCAACAAGATTTACAATATCATGATGGACGACTATTCTGAAACTAAAGGCTACAATGAAGATGCCGACCTGGGCTTAGGATGTGGACTTCCAACCCAATTCGCTAAAATAAATAAAGGCGATACCGTGATCGATTTAGGTTCGGGAGCTGGCAACGATTGCTTTGTAGCACGACATGAAACAGGTCCAGAAGGGAAAGTCATTGGTATTGACTTCACACCAATCATGATAGAAAAGGCGCGTAATAATGCCGAAAAATTAGGCTATAATAATGTAGAGTTTAGAGAAGGCGATATTGATGCCATGCCAGTAGGCGATAATGTAGCCGATGTGATTGTCAGCAATTGTGTACTCAACCTCGTGCCAAATAAGCAAAAGGTGATTGGAGAAATCCATAGAGTATTAAAGCCGGGAGGTCACTTTAGTATTTCGGATATTGTATTGGTAGGTAATCTTCCTGCTGCTTTAAAAGAAGATGCTGAAATGTATGCGGGATGTGTTGCCGGTGCCATTCAAAAATCAGAATATCTGCAATTGATTACCGATAGAGGTTTTCAAAACATCACCATTCAAAAAGAAAAACCAATTACAATTCCTGATGATATTTTAGCAAAATACCTTACCACAGATGAAATGAATGCCTTTAATAAGGACGCCACAGGAATTTTCAGTATTACTGTATACGCCGAAAAAGAAGGTGCAGCCTCAGAAAAGCCTAAAATAAAACTATCTGAGATTTCAGAGGGCACTACCTGTTCGCCAGCGACAGGCTGTTGTTAAACGAACTACCTCGACCTAAAGGTACGAAGTGTCAAATTAAAAATACTTTTGTAACTTCGACTCAGGGCGTCGGGGAATAAAATTCAAAAGACCCCACAGCAAAGCGGGATTGGTTTAATTATCAATTTTTAAAATAATCAAATTGCTCGGGTGATTAAAAACCATGTCTGATCTTAATAATGTGTTTTTTGATACCTGAGCAATTTACTTTTTTAGTACCTTCGTTACTATGACTACACTCGATATTCGCACTGTTGACGTGGTGCAATATGTTAGCCCTTTACGCGAAGGTGGCTCACTTCCAGCAATTGTAAAAGCTGACGATGGATTTATGTACGTCCTCAAATTCAGAGGCGCCGGACAGGGTAAAAAGGCACTCATTGCCGAATTCATAGGCGGCGAATTAGCAAGGGCTATTGGCCTGAAAGTTCCTGAAATGGTTTTTATGAACCTTGATGATTCCTTCAGTAAAACCGAGCCTGACGAGGAAATCCAAGATTTATTAAAATTTAGCGTTGGTCTGAATCTTGGTTTGCATTTCTTATCGGGAGCCATCACTTTTGACCCTTTGGTGAATCAAGTGGATGGACTACTTGCTTCTAAATTGGTATTATTGGATAGTATTATCAGTAATATTGACCGTACACCAAAAAACCCGAACCTGTTGGTTTGGAACAAAGAATTATGGGTAATTGATAACGGTGCCAGTTTTTACTTCCACCACAATTGGCCAACATGGGAAAATCATCTCACCCGATCCTTTCCTCTTATAAAAGATCACGTTCTGTTAGCGCAAGCCACCCAATTACCTGCAGCTGCAAAGAGTATTGAATTGTCACTTCCACCTTCAAGAATTGTTGATATTATAGCAAGCATTCCGGAAGATTGGTTGATCAATGAAGGCGATACGATCTCTCCTGATGAGATGAGAGCTGCTTATATCCTTTATCTGACCACAAAACTTTCAATGATTGATGTTTTGGCAAAAGAAGCTCAAGATGCAAGATAAAGTGACTTACGAATATGCCATTATCAGGATTGTTCCGAAAGTAGAACGGGAGGAATTCTTTAACGCTGGCGTGCTTCTTTTTTCCAAACGAAAAAAATTTTTGGGGATCAAATATAAAATCGACCAAAATAAGCTGGAAGCCTTTTCAGAAGATTTGGACCTCAAGATGTTGAACAATCACTTAAAAGCCTGGGAAGATATCTGCAAAGGGAACCCGAAAGGAGGATGCATTGGGGAATTTGAAGTGTCAGACCGATTTAGATGGCTGGCAGCTCCAAGAAGTACCATCATCCAAAGCTCCAAAACACACTCTGGATTGTGTTCAGATCCTCAAGAAGAATTGGAACTTCTGTTTAAGACATTCGTTTTATAAAGACCAATCACCGCTATCCTTAATTCTATATAATAACAAAAACTGGGTTTAGATTAAAATCAGAGCTTTATGCCGTCATGGACAATGGATAGAAGAAACTTATTTTTAGAAAATCTGTTCTGCAACGCTTATAGGTATAGTAGATTTTACAAGGTGTTGGAAACCAAGCGTTCTTTTGTCAATACAATTCTGTTGGGATGATTATTTTTCCATCTTTGGACGTAGTTTTATCGATTTTAAACGTATTTCTGTTAACTTCGGAATCTCATTACTATTTTATAAGAATCGTCAAACTTTTTGTGATAATAAATGATGTTTTTATCTACAGTTAAAGTAGGAGCTTCTATTAAATTTGAGATAGTCTCTGAAAACAAAACTTTAGGAACTGAAAAACTTGTCATAGGATTACTTCTCACTGCAATGCATATTTCAAAAATAGTATTTGATGTAATTTCTCCTTTTAAGTATCTGGTGTAATAAAATTCAAGATAATCACTACTTATACAAGGTGCGTAATAAATATAGTTTTGATCATTAATGTTTTGTAAGATTGTTGTAGAATTTGGGAGTGTACTAAATGTGAAAGCATTAATTTTTTTTGCAATACCTAGTGTAGTTTCACAAGGACCAAGGCAATTCACATCATCAAACCTTGCATTATTGAAGTATAAATATTGACCGTCAAGGCTTATTCCATGATCCATTACTAACCAACCTGGAGTATTCATATTAAAGTCTCCCTGAACTCTACCAATATCATTGATGTTTCCAAAACTAAAAGTCCCATGGAAGAGGTTATTTAATTCTGTTGGATAATTCCTTGTTGATGTCCAATAAAAATTACCATTAACATCCATATCAGCAACTGCATCTAAATGGGGCGTTTCTGATTGATTTGCACCTGTTAATTCTCTAACAAAGTTGAAAGTTGAATCATTGACCTTAGTTGCATAATATAACTTTGTATTTATACCATCATTTAAATTATTAAAGAATAAATAATTTCCATCCGGTGAGATAAATGGCTCCATTGCATCAACAGACAAACCATTAATTATCACTTCAATTTCAGGACCGAATTCAGGATATACCGTCTGTGAATTAATATTTTCATTACCATTGGATGTGCATGAGAATGTAAATAATAATATAAGTGAAACTTGAAAAATAAATTTTATTCTCATTTGTAGATTTTAAAATGACTGCCAATGGTTTTTTAAGAATAGTTGAATGATTATGGAACTAATTTAGCGAATAAAATTACAGATATAATATTCCGCAGTAATTTTCGTAGGTTGAAAATGGTCAAATGATTTATTGTACAAGATATCATAAACAGTTTTCAAGTCTCCTTGTTTTAGTAAATTAATCAATGAGCATTTTATTTCGGAATTACTTTGTTCTTCGAAATTCGTTCCAATTTTCACAAAGTCATAAGGTGTAAATTAACCATTTCTATCCGATTAGGAACAAGTCGAATATGCATAACTTTGATCGAGCAGTTTCTTTGCTATGACACAAGTACTTAGTTTTTATACTTGTTTTCCGCTGCTATGGATAGTAAATATAGAATGTTAATAAAATCGCAGACATATTATAAATTCCATGTGCCACTATTGATGCTGTCAATCTTTTTGTAGTTAAGAATAGTAATGTATACATTATGGTTGGTACTAAAATATCAAACCAAGCCAAATTGTCGGTCGGCATATGACCAATGGAAAATACAATAATTGATAATATTGCTGAAACCCAAGTTCCAGTTTTAGGGTTTTTAAAAATGCATTTTAGGGTATTTATAAAATAGCCTCTGTTAAATATCTCTTCCGTTATTCCTCCACCGATGACTCCTAACGCGATAAATGCGATTGTTCCCGTTAAACTCCCATCATACATAGTCAGCATTGCTATTATATCATCCCTGTTAGCGCCACCCGTATTTGGGATTATCAAAACAAATTGAAGCGCAGTCCATAAAAATCCAAAGATAAGTCCAAAAAGGATATCTCTTTTGAGGTTTGAAAACTCAAGGCCAATAAATTTAAAGTCTTTTTTTAATATATTGAGTGATATGAAAAGCAAAAAGACAATAGATGCAAATTGGAATAGAGCAATAAACAATAAATTAATTCCAGTCTTTCCTCCATTTATTTTAGTTATCCCGAAAAATATATCTGGCAATATAAATAGTGCATATCCTATGATGATGGTTAGGATAAAGACGACTAAAATTTTAGATTTACTAGGGTGTTTTTGGTCGGTGTTTGCCATCATTCTTTTATTCTACGATTTAACGATTTAATTTAACTTTTGTAGCGCACTCAGACGTTCTGCTATGGTCAAGAATGAAATAATGTCTATCAGTTGCTTATCAAATTTCACATCTTTGAGCTTAAATTCAAAATGTATTTTAATCCGTCATAAAAACTTGGATATGGAACGTGTCCATAATGGTCATAGGTTACATATTTGAATGATAATCTATCACCCAGTATAGATTCCACTTTTTTTGAAAAGTCGAGCATTTCGTGATGAACTTCTTTTTTAGGGTCAAACGGATCGACTAAAGAGTTTGCAACGAATAGAGCTTTACCGTTAAACTGGTCTTTGTTTGTAAAGGCTTTATCGATTAACGCTCCAAAATAAGGATTCATATCTGCATACCAACCTGCACTATTACCGATATAGTTATTGAAAAACTCTGGCTTCTCCAAAAAAGCATATATAACAAATAGTCCGCTCAAAGACCTTCCGCGTATTGTCCTTATGCCATTTGAACGATAGTTTTTCTCAATATGTGGGATCAGTTCATTTCCAATAAAAGAAAGAAAATTTTCAGCTCCAGGATGTGCAACTTCGTAGGTAGGTGTACTTAATGGCATCATATCTCTGTCACGGTCTGTATTTGGAATGGCAACAATGATCATTTTTGCTCTTAGCTTTTGAGTTACATTGATAGCCTCGATGAGATTGCTTTCCAATCCGTCTAAAACATATAATACAGGATAAGTCTCATTTGAAGTTTCGTAATCTTTCGGAAGACTTACTATGAGTTCCCTTTTCTCGTTTAATATTTTGGAATCGAGACTGTCTTTAATTCCAATTTTGATAGTCACATCTTGCGAATATCCCATTGATGTTTTTAGTAATCCTATAAAGACAAAGAGTAAAATATTATTTCTCATTTTGTGTTATTTTCAAAATGTAGTTCGCTGTCTTGTGTAATAAATGTACTGGCTTAGGAATATATTACTGTCAACCGAGAATCAACGTTATAATTATATGCTTTGTTTGTTTTGTTCTTTCAGCTTAAATACTTTTTGTAGCCTTTGCTTGGGTATCGTAAAATTTATTCCTTTTTAGTCTGCTGTTATCTCGTCTATTTCCTCAATAATCAATTGACCTAATCCTGTTAATTGTTGATATTGTTCAATCATTGTTTCAAATTGCCAAGCTGCCAAGCTAATGACATTTCTATAAGCTGGTTTTGAGGTATATTCGATGAATGCTTGGTCATATTCAGATTGAGGTGTGGCTTTAGTTACTAAGGAGTCTATTGGTATAAATGCCGAAGCCAAAATAAGTGACCTATCGAATTGTGTATCGAGATAATTCTCTTGGTGAACTGTATATTGATTGTAACTCCTCTCATTTTCTGCAATGACATCTACCAGACCGTGATATTTAGCCAAAAGTGAATCGAGCTTGGTATTGTTTATTTTACCATAATATTTAGAGTTTTTCAATGATTGATAACCACCTGAGTTAGGTTTGAAATAGAAATCAGCAAAGGCAACACCACTTACTTTAAATAAAAAGAGATTTTCATTTTCAGTCTTGTTCAGGATGCTATTTCTTGCTTTTTTACAGACGTCTGCAATTTGTTTTCTTCCTTTACTTAATTCTTCTAATTGTTCAATATCTTCTGCCGTATGTGTTTTAATTTTGGTCAAATATTCGTTTAAGGAATTTTTATCTTTAATGGACTGATTCCAATTGTTTATCTGTAATGCAATCAAAATCCCGATTACAACCAATAGTATTTCTCCTAAAGCATACTTTAGGTACTGCATTATTTTATTGTTTAAAATTAGCTTTCGTCTTATTTTTCTAAAGAATTTCATAAGGTGGTTCCAAATTGTTTACAACCGTTTAAATGTGATAGTTGCGTGATATAAACACTTAAAATAATAAAAATTGACCGAGCCTGTGGAAATTCCGCTCCTGATGCTATCGGGATTCCAGACAGGCGAGAACAAGCAACTATTTATACACGGCATTTCGTTGTTGTTATTTAGCTTAATTTCGTTTTTCGACCTTCTACGTTTTAGTTTGTTTGGTCAAGACTTTATTCCGAAAAATTTCTTAATCCTGATTGAGTATGCAGTTCCTTAATTTGCTAAAATCGGTATTCAGATTGTCATTTTCTATTATTGTGGTCTGATAAATCTAATTCCATAAACAACAAATAGTCCTTAAATTCTGCTGGAATTTCCATTTCTGGATATGGTTCTATGTCGCGAAATCCAAAACTTCTATATAAAGAGTGAGCTGCTTCCATAAACTTAGGACTGTCAAGTCTAACCTTTTTGTAATCGGCTTTTTTCGATTCTACTAAAAGTCCTTCAAGTATAGCTCGTCCAGCACCAATTCGTCTGAAAGTTGGGTCAACAAACATCCGTTTTATTTCTCCGATTTCTGAATTGATGCTCTTTAGGCTCCCAAGTCCACAGATTTTGCCTTCATAAACAGCTATGATTAGTTGTCCGTATGGTGGTTGAAATTTACTTATTTGCTGAATGTCCAGCTTAACCGCTTCTTTAGGATTATGAGGATGAACGCCATAGAGTTCTTCCATTTTGTCGTTACCCCAAACCAAATAGTCCAACCATAGTTTTTCAATACTCTCAATGTCGTCAGGAATTTGAGCATATCTTACTTCGACTTTAGATTTTTTTGCCATAATTACTGTTTTATTCGGTTTCGCCTTTCAGCTAATGATTATATATGAGCTGTGACGTGATTTATAACCTAATATTCAATATACTTTCCAGACTTGAAAATCTGTGAAGATTTTCTGAACTGGACGGGTTTGGCAATGGCTTATACACGCCTTAAGTTTACAATTCATTAAATTTAAGCATAACAAGAATAGACAGGGCATAAAAATTTATCTTTTAGTATGTCTTTTGTCATTTTTTAATATTGTTTAGCTCAATTGTAACTCAATATTTTCGTGTTCTTTAATTATATCTATTATGTGGTCAAAATTTTTCAGATCTGATTTGCTTTTTTTACTTCGATGCCATTTTAATATATATATTTCATCAACATCGTGAACTCCAAACCCGCCATACAAAACATCATTGAATGCGTTGAGGTTTCGTCCGATTTCCCAATTCAATCCAAAGGTCATTTTAGATTCAATTTCTCGATAGAAACCTTTCATATTCGAAAATTTATTTCCGTTTATCTCGATTATTCGCATTCCTGAAAATTAAGCACAACCTTTAGTCTAAGAATAGTGGCGTGGGTTAAATACCTAAATTAGGAAAAATTGACCGAGGATGTGCAAATTTCCTTCATGTCACGCTTTTTAGCATGAAATAATTTCCAAATATCCGAGTACAAGCAATTAATTATAGCCATCGTTGTGTGTGGTTATTAATTGTCAAGATAATATTCAATCTCAAACTCAAATTCGGTTTGTTTTTCAGGTCTTATAGTGATATTTCCATAAGTTCCTATTACTTCCGCCTCTGATTTCCAATTACCTCTTGTGAGTTTAAATTGTGCAGGACTTTTTAATTTAAGAGTTATTTGTCTCTCAAAATCAGAAATTTTTTCCATCTTGATTTTTTCAGGATTCCAATTCCCCAAATTATCTTGATTACCTGTAATGTATATTGTATCTTCCTTTTTAAGCACTTTTACTTTTATTGTGGCTTCATATTCTTCTTTACTTAATTCTTTCTCTTGTAAATCAAGTATTTGTTTAAAATAAAAGTCAAGTCCTTTGTTTAGACTTGGCGGAAACGTACCCCAATGATTACATTCTGGAAATTCATTTATTTGAACTTTGAGGTTATTGTTTTGTAGTTTTTGTTTATAAAAAGAATATACTTTCTCTCTTGCTGGTTTCCACTCTTTCCAATAGTCTATACCTTCGTTAGCACTGCTTAAATATAAATACGTTGGTTTTTCTATTTTGGAATAATCAAAATTCACAAGCTCGTTTGCCAATTTATCTTTGTCATATGCCAGATTTGGCGAAATGGCTATGTATGAATTAAACAAATTAGGATTTTTAATAAATGAGTTTAATACAAATGAAGCACTTAATGAATGTCCAACTGCTATCCTGTTATTTAAAGTTCTGTAGTTTGAATCTATAAATGGTATTATTTCATCACTAACAAACGCAAAGAAATTGTCAGCATTTCCGGAGTATTTTCCATATCTGCTCTTTGAGTTTTCTGTTTCTAAAACAGGTAACAAATCATTATTTCTTGCGTAATCAAGTTTTTCATTGTACGGTGAAGTTATCCCAACAACAATGTATGATTTTGTATTATCAGTCAGAAATGAAATCATTGAACTCGTGTAATCAAAGAACTCTCTGCTTTGACTGTCAAATACATAAATAACATTAAAAGATTCATTTTCTCTCCAATCGTAATCAACTGGTGTGTAAATTAAGATTTCTCTTTCTTGATTTAAGTTTTTTGATTCGATTTTGACATTTTCAACTCTTGCTATATTTTGTGCAGATGTCGAACTTGAATAAAACGCTATTATAGTAATTAGAATAATGTTTTTTATCATATTTTGTCGGTTTCGTTTAATTATACACAAAGTTTATGGATAAGAATAGTGTGGTTTTGTGTGCGTGCATTTTCCGAAAGAAAATCGGACGTAACAAAAGTACACTTACCTTTGATTGAGCACTTGTTTTAGCATTATTTTATACATTTTTGTGCATAGTTTTTGTTTTCATAATTTAATGGCTAAACATATGGGACAGCAACTTCTAAATTTCCTTTTCCTAATGAGAAGGAAATGTTTAAAAAAATTATTCTTTCACGAATGGAACTTGACTCTAAATTATCAAGCTCATCCATTTCAATATAATTTTGTAAGTCTGAATAAAGTTTTTCTATTTTTTGCTCTTCAAGTTCAATTTTTAATGATATAGAGATATCAGAAAACTGTTTAACATCAACTACGTCACCTGAATTATTTATAATCTCATTTATTTTATCAAGGGCTGTATATTTACTTTCTTTAGAATATCCTTTCCAAAAAATAAATTTGTTTGTCATCTTTCAAATTATTTTTCAATGTTGTTTTTAGCTAATTGTGCACCGGCGACGTTTAGTATAACCGCAGTTACGGATAAATATACGAGGTTTTTCGATTAAGCACTGACTTTAGCAATTACGCGTGGATTCGGACGTAGTCGAACCCGCCGTAATTGCAGTTATGCAGTGTGTGTGCCCAGTATGGGCATCTTTACCTTACTGCAAAGTAAGATATTAATTTAGAGGGTGCAAGTCCCTTATGCGCTGGAGTAACTTCTGGAA
>NZ_JALKAU010000017.1:0-251 GCF_023015735.1 Gelidibacter sp. F63206 | reverse complement strand
GCAGT
Organism: Gelidibacter sp. F63206; assembly: GCF_023015735.1. NCBI lineage: Bacteria > Pseudomonadati > Bacteroidota > Flavobacteriia > Flavobacteriales > Flavobacteriaceae > Gelidibacter > Gelidibacter sp. F63206. Next base: position 246 of record NZ_JALKAU010000017.1, on the reverse strand, counting down.
GGCACCAAGTTCTGTATATGTACCACAAGCCTCAATCTCTTGCGGATTAGCGCCCGTAAGCGTAATGGTTGGATCAGTGTTATCGACTACGTTAACGGTTCTTGTAACTTCTGTTGCAGAATTTCCTTCGGCATCCATTACGTTATAAGTTACGGTATAAGTACCTACCACAGCAGTGTTTACCGCTGATGCATCTATGACGATGCTGCCGGAAATATCACCAAAGCAGGGATCGTTCGCAGTGGC
>NZ_JALKAU010000016.1:0-250 GCF_023015735.1 Gelidibacter sp. F63206 | reverse complement strand
TGGCAACATGTTTTGTCTTCTCGACGCATCATCGGCAGGTTCGCTTTCGCTCATCTCTTTTATCAATACCTGACAGATCAAGTCTGCCTTTTCTTTTCTCGCTTCACACAAACAAATTACTTTGGATGCATTAGAAAAGTGGTTTAGAACCAGCTCCTATAAGCAGATTCTGGTGGGTCGGATCCACCATCTTATAAATAGTTACGTGAAGCTTATGCTTCACTCACAGCACACGTCGAGTAGACCAGGG
>NZ_JALKAU010000015.1:0-32767 GCF_023015735.1 Gelidibacter sp. F63206 | reverse complement strand
ATAAGGAGAGCTGCCGATTCTATAGCCTTAAATATATCAGAAGGTTCAATAGGACAAAGTAATCCTGAACAAAAAAAAATTTATAGGATACGCCATACGCTCCTTGGCTGAAGTCGTAACGTGTCTGTATAAAGCAAAGAGAAGAAATTATTTAAACATAACTCAGTTTGAAAATTTATATGATAAATCCTATGAATTAATGAATATGATGATCGCATTTAGAAATAAAATTAATTAAAAAAATGACTTATCGATGTTGACTTCGGTCACCCGTCACCTGTCACCCGTCAATTATTATGAAATATTACAGTTTGAACAAAAAAGCCCCAAACACCTCATTTAAAGAAGCAGTAATTAAAGGTATTGCACCAGATAAAGGGCTTTATTTTCCTGAAACCATAACACCACTACCCGCTTCATTTTTTGAGAATATTGATAATTTGTCTTATGAAGCCATTGCTTTTGAAGCTATCAAACAATTTGTAAGTCCGGATATTCCTGAGGATGTTTTAAAAACAATCATTGCGGAAACCCTATCCTTCGATTTTCCTGTTGTGAAAATCAATGATCAGGTTTCCACTTTAGAACTCTTTCAAGGTCCCACCATGGCATTCAAAGATGTTGGCGCCCGATTTATGGCACGCTGCTTAGGTTATTTCAATCAAAACAACACCGAAGAAGTCACCGTTTTAGTAGCGACATCTGGAGATACCGGTGGCGCAGTTGCCAATGGATTTTTAGGTGTGAAGGGCGTTAAAGTCGTCATACTATATCCAAGTGGAAAAGTAAGTGATATTCAAGAAAAGCAATTGACTACGCTTAAACAAAACATCACGGCTTTAGAAGTAGATGGTGTTTTTGATGACTGTCAAGACATGGTAAAGCGTGCGTTTTTAGATGATGAATTGACGAGTAAAATGCAGTTGACGTCAGCCAATTCGATCAATGTTGCACGTTGGTTACCTCAGATGTTCTATTTCTTTTTTGCTTACAAACAGCTACACAAGACCCATAAAAAAATTGTGTTTTCAGTTCCAAGTGGCAACTTCGGGAATATTTGTGCAGGCATGATGGCAAAACAATTGGGCTTGCCAATTCATCATTTTGTCGCAGCAAATAATGAAAACAATGTGGTGACGGAATATCTCACCACTAAATTGTACCAACCAAAACCTTCCGTCCAAACCATTAGCAATGCCATGGATGTGGGCAATCCAAGTAATTTTATCAGAATACAGGAAATTTATAAACATAATTTCGAGGCTCTAAAATCCAATTTATCATCCTTTAGTTTTTCTGATGATCAAACGCGTGAGGCTTTAAAAGAGCTTTATACTGATTTTAAATATATTGCTGATCCACACGGCGCCGTCGGTTATTTAGGGTGTAAATCATATTTGAAAGATAACGATGATGCACATTGTGTATTTTTAGAAACGGCACATCCTACAAAGTTTTTAAATGTTGTAGAAGACATCATTCCTGAAAAAATTGAATTGCCATCGCAGATTAAAGCGGTTATGGATCAAGAAAAAATTTCTATTCCAATTGCACACTACGACGAATTGAAAGCGGTTTTATTGAACACTTTATCATGAAATAAGAGGCCGAGCGCCTCTTGTTTTATGGTTATTCCCCAGAAATATCATAAACTCTAGAAAAAATACCTTTCAAACTAAAATCATCCAAAAAAACGTCATGAATCTTTAATCCTACAGCGAAGTGGTCTTGACTCATTTCAAATACACTATAGATTTTATTTTCTTAGTTCTATTTTTCAGAAAATCCCTTCAAAGCCTTCCCGATAAGTGTATTCCCATTCAAAATTTCAAAAGACACTTTATTTGCCGTATCGTCATTAAGGACACGCACCAAAGTCTGAGCCACGTCTGCCCTACTGATTTCACCAGATTGGGACAGCTTTTCTTTTAGCTGAATATGGTTCGTGGCATGATTATTATTCAAGCTTCCCGGTCTTACAATGGCATAATTTAAACCGCTGCTTTTCAAATGTTCATCGGCATTATGCTTAGCCCTTAAATAATCTTGCAATTGATCAGCTTTTTCTGGAGCATCGGCCCCCATAGAGCTTAACATCACGAATTTCTTGATATTTGAGTTTTTTGAAGCGTCGATCATGCGTTTTGCACCTTCCTGATCTACACCAATCACATTTTTCCCACCTGAACCAGCAGCAAATATGACTTTATCCACATTTTTAAAAGCGTGGGAAACATCCTGTTCTAAATCGCCCAACACCGTTGAAATCCCTTTACTTTCAAACTTGTCCATCTGCTCTTTTTTTCTAACCATGGCTACTGGTTTAAAATATTGCGTTTCTGATAAAAGTTTGACAATCTGTTTTCCTGTAGTGCCGTTAGCACCTGCTACTAATACGTTTTCCATATCTATAATGTAACAGAAATTGAAGCACACACAATTTTTACTGGACATTTAACTTAAGTTTATCACAACAACCAAACGATATATACAACTTTAAAAAAACTAAGTTAAGATCGTGTTCAAATTGATTTCGATAAATGTTTCAAAGTACTCCTTTAACAAATTTTTAATCGGAAGGATTCATTTTTAAAACAGATAATTTTCGATACTTTTGTGATGCAATTATGGAGGGGATTATGAGTTAGAAATCTTAAATTTTTTTGAAATATTATTGAAAATAGCATTTCAGGTTTGAGCTTTAAAAAGGAATTTTATATACATTTTAGAATTGCCTCTCATTATTGCCTAGTTTATATTTTAACCAAGGGATTTTAAATAAGAAATACGCCGTCGCGGAAATAAAAAACAAAACATGAAAAACACAGCATTAACAGCAGCTCACGAGGCTCTAGGAGCAAAATTGGTACCCTACGCAGGATTTAATATGCCTGTTCAATATGAAGGTGTCAGCGCAGAACATGAAACTGTCAGAAATGGCGTTGGCGTATTTGATGTTTCGCATATGGGTGAATTTTTAATTGAAGGTCCCAATGCATTGGAATTGATCCAAAAAGTTTGCAGTAACGATGCTTCAAAACTGACCGTGGGGAAAGCACAGTACAGCTATTTACCAAATGAAAATGGTGGTATCGTAGATGATTTAATCATTTACAAAATGAAGGAAGATTCTTATTTATTAGTGGTCAACGCCAGCAATATTGAGAAAGACTGGAACTGGATCAACGCTAAAAATGATGTTGGTGCAACCGTTAGAGATCTTTCACCAGAGTATTCTTTATTGGCCATTCAGGGTCCTAAAGCGGTAGAAGCAATGCAAAGTTTAACGAGTCATAATCTTTCAGACATTAAATTCTACAATTTTGTAGTGGGTGATTTTGCAGGGATTGAAAATGTCATCATTTCTGCAACAGGATATACCGGGAGTGGTGGTTTTGAAATCTACTGTAAGAACTCAGAAGTAAAACAAATTTGGGACAAAGTTTTTGAGACTGGTGCATCTTACGGTATCAAACCTATTGGACTGGCCGCTCGGGATACCTTGCGTTTAGAAATGGGTTATTGCCTATACGGTAATGATATTGACGAAACCACCTCTCCAATTGAAGCCGGATTGGGTTGGGTAACCAAATTCACCAAGGAGTTTACCAATAGTGAAGCTCTTAAATTGGAAAAGGAAAACGGACCCAAAAACAAATTGGTAGGTTTTGAACTGGACGAAAAAGGAATTCCTCGCCAAGGTTACGATATTGTGGATAATCAAGGTAAAATTATTGGAAAGGTGACCTCAGGAACCATGTCTCCTTCACTTCACAAAGGGATAGGATTAGGCTATGTACCGGCAGATTTATCTGAAGTGGGAACCAAAATTAATATTCAAATTAGAAAAAATGCTGTCCCAGCGACCATTGTAAAAACGCCATTTTATAAAGTTAGTTCATGATCGACTTCCAAAATGTCATTGATACCATATATCATAATTTAAAGGATGAAGTCAACAGAGGCCTAGTAGCTGATTATATCCCGGAATTGGCAAATATTGATGTACAGAATTTTGGAATTCATTTAAGACTTTTAAATGATCAAACTTTTGCAACTGGCGATTGGAATAAGAAATTTTCTATTCAGAGTATTTCAAAAGTATTGACACTTGCCATGGCACTGCCTATGTATCCAAAAAACTTGTGGCAACGGGTAGATGTAGAACCCTCTGGCAATCCTTTTAACCATTTATCTCTTTTAGAATTGGAGAATGGCATTCCGAGAAACCCTCTGATAAATGCTGGAGCAATTGTAGTTGCTGACATTTTGATTAGCCTTCTTAAAAACCCGAAAGAGGATTTCTTAAACTATGTCCGTGAGGTTGTTGACGACCATACCATTGAATTCAATCAGAAGGTTGCTGAATCTGAACGTTTGACTGGTTATAATAATTATGCCGCTGCCAATTTATTAAAAGCGTATGGGAATTTAGAAAATGATGTGGATGTGGTGTTGGATTTCTATTTTCATCAATGTGCCATTGAAATGAGCTGCGAGCAATTGTCCAAAGCATTTATTATGTTCGCTAACCACGGTGCATGTTGTTTAAAGACTAATCGGCTTTCAGCTAGTCAAGCCAAGCGGATCAACGCCATTATGCTGACCTGTGGGTTTTACGACGAAGCAGGCGAGTTTGCTTTTGAAGTTGGCTTACCGGGTAAAAGCGGTGTGGGTGGTGGTATTGTAGCCCTTTTACCTAATCTTTTCACAATCTCAGTTTGGTCGCCTGGATTAAACATGAAAGGGAATTCATTGCTGGGAATGCAAGCTTTGGAACAATTTACGAGCATGACCAAATTATCGATTTTTTAGAAAATTTCGCTACTAAATATGATGACACCAGACAATAAACATCGCATTCTTATCCTTGGAGCCAGTGGTTTTATAGGAAATGCCCTATATAAGGAGCTGGGTCCATATTTTAAAACTTTTGGAACCTATCACATTTCAAATAAATCCTACGAAAACAACCAACATTTTTTTCAATATCGTGTAGAGGAAGACGATGTTTTCGAAATTCTAAAAGCGGTCAAACCCTCAGTCATCATTTCCTGTTTGCGTGGCGATTTTCATGCACAGGTAATCGCGCATCAACATATGTCTGAATATGTATCATCTCATGATTGTAAAATCATCTTCTTCTCTTCGGCCAATGTTTTTGACGCTTATAGTAAATATCCAAGTTATGAAGAGGACAAAACTTTGAGTGACAGTATTTACGGCCATTTTAAGATTAAAATTGAAAATATGCTCCTGCGCTTACCCGCAAAGAAAGTAGTGATCATCAGACTTCCAATGGTTTTTGGCAACCAGGCTCCCCGAATTAAGGAAATCAAGCAACACATTGTAGACAAAACGCCCATTGAAGTGTTCCCCAATCTGATTATGAATGTGACTACAGATTTTAAGATGTCCCAACAAATCCATTATATCATCAATCGCGATAAACATGGTATATTTCATTTAGGAAGTACAGATTTGGTACATCACGATGATTTCATTAAGGAAATGGTTGCCTTGATCACATCAGAAAATGTACGTTTCAAACAGGTTTACACTACTAATGAAGATCGTTATTTGGCAGTGATGCCCAAAAGCAACAAGCTGCCTAAACATCTTCATATTAATAGCATAGAACTACTTGAAGAATTGGACAATTACATGAATTATAACACTTAGTCCTATTAATTGTCAATTATAATTTATAATTTTAAGAAACTTAAAAAACCTGATTATGTCTCCATTATCTGATGATATCATCGAAAAAAAACTATTGCATTTTCCTGATTGGGAATACTATAACAACGCTCTCCATGCCGAGTTTGAATTTGACAATTTTAAGGATTGTTTCAGTGCTATGAGCAGAATTGCATTTGAGTGTGAAGCACAAAATCATCATCCCGATTGGAAGAATGTGTACAACATTTTGACCATTTCATTATCTACGCATAGCGCCAAAGGGGTTACTGAAAAAGATTTCAAATTGGCCGAAGCTATTGAGGCTATTGTGGAGGTTCAGGAATAGCAAGAAATGACTTTTTAAATTATGTTGAAAAAGCTGATTTTTATTGCTTTTGGTTTCACCATTTCTTTGCCCTATGCGCAAAATGACCCTGTTTTTTGTGAGCAAATTAATGCCTTGAACGAACGCATCCAACAGTTTCATTTCCGACCGAAACCACTTGACGATAGTCTTTCCAAAGCCGTGTTCAACTTGTTTTTAGACCGTCTGGATGAGAATAAACGCTTTTTTCAACACTCTGATCTATTGTTATTTCAATCTGACGAATTGCAACTTGATGATGCCATTGCATCGAACGATTGCAGTTTTATAGAGAAATATAGCACCATACTTAAGCGGCGAATTGAAGCTTCCAAAACCTATGTTGCCTCCTTGGAGAATGAAACTTTTGATTATTCAGGAAGGGATACGCTTTATTTTAAAGCTGAAGCAAATTCTACGTATTTTAAGGATGACCAAATGTTCAAAAAATATTGGAACAAACGGATCCGTTATTTCATTCTTGATCATTTGGTGGAACAGGACACTGCAATTTCATATTTAGAAGAAAATTTTAAAATCTTAGAAGCAGAGGCTAAACCAAAAGTAATTCAAAATCAAATATGCCTTTTGAATGAACTTCTTCATAAAAACGGCGATATATTAAGCTTTGTAAAAGAATCCTTTTTGAACGCTTTCGCCAATTACCAAGATCCGAACACATTTTTTTATAATGATTCTGATAAATCGCAATTTGAAAGCTCAGTATCCAACCACCAATTGACCTTTGGTATTGATACCGAAAAAAATAAGAACGGAGATATTATCATTGCCTACATTGCTCCTGGAAGCGCCGCCTTTTTAAACGGAAATTTTGAAGAGAATGATGTCATCAAATCCCTCACCTCTCCTACACAGACCCTAGAAACCTATTGTGTGTCAAATGAAGATATTTCCGCATTTACTTCCAATGAAAAAAATAAAACGATCATCTTTAAAATCAAAAAACAAAACGGTTCCATCCAAGAAATCCCACTTACAAAAACTGAACTCAAAGTAGAGCAAAATTCATGCACTGCATTCATCATAAAACATAAAAAATCTAATTTTGCATATTTAAACATTCCTAGTTTTTACACTGATTTTGACTCTCCACTTGGCAATGGATTAGCGCATGACGTAGCGAACCAACTTCAGATAATTAACAAGGAAAATGTTAAGGGCTTGATTATAGATTTAAGATTCAATGGAGGAGGGTCACTGAAAGAGGCCGCTGAGCTATCTGGATTATTTATAAACAGAGGACCACTGGCAATTCTGAAATATGGTAATGGGGACACTTTTACCATAACAGACGACTTTAAAGGTACACTTTTCAATAAACCAGTAATTATTCTAATAGACAATTTCAGCGCCTCAGCTTCTGAGTTTTTTGCTGGGGCAATGCAGGATTATAACCGCGCCCTTATTGTTGGATCAACAAGTCATGGTAAGGCTTCAGCACAAGTGATATTACCCTTAAGTGATACAGAGGATTTAGGATTTTGCAAACTAACCATTGAAAAGTTTTATCGCATAACTGGAAAGAGCCATCAATCGGTTGGAATTGTGCCAGATATTGTTTTACCCTCGCTCTATGATGGTATCAAAACCAATGAGGCCCATAGCCCATTCGCTCTTTCCAATGATGCGATCACTCCAGCATTTAAGCATACATCATATAAAAAACTGCCCTTGGCTGAAATTCAACTTCAGAGTAACATCCGCGTTGAAAACAATGAAAATTTTGAGGCCATTAGAAACTTAAGCTCCACGATGTTAAGCTCATATATAGACAGAGATGTGAACTATGCCTTAACGCTTAACAATATTTATGACGATGTGCAGTCCTATAATAACGTATGGAATAAACTATATCAGGTACTTGATAGTGCAACAAATCGTGTCAAGGTCAAAAACACATCAGACACAAAAAACAAATTAAATGTAGATAATATTGAACTGAATGAAAGTCTGATTGACGATATTTCAACGGACATATATATTCACGAAGCACTATTAATCCTGTCGGATATAAGAAAACATAAATTTCGTTGAGACAGGGCAAATTTTTGAGAGCACACTTACACATTGATAAAATGATTTTTTTTAAATTTGCTCCGCATTTGGAAAGGTGTATGTTCAATGACGCATGGTAGGCGACAAAAGTGCTGAAAACTACCAACCACCTACTGACGACTTAGATTGCCAACTTAAAATTTTAAACTTTTAAACTTAGAACTTAACATGGGAAGAGCTTTTGAATTTCGTAAAGCACGTAAAATGAAACGCTGGTCAGCAATGAGTAAAGCCTTTACACGTATCGGTAAAGATATCGTAATGGCAGTTAAAGACGGTGGCCCTGATCCTGATACCAATGCACGTTTAAGAGCAGTAATACAGAATGCGAAGGCTGTCAACATGCCTAAAGACAATGTGGAGCGAGCCATCAAAAGAGCATCTGACAAGAGTTTAGGGGATTTTAAAGAGGTACTATTTGAAGGTTACGCCCCTCATGGCATTGCTGTTTTGGTAGAGACTGCAACGGATAATAATACCAGAACAGTTGCTAATGTTCGGAGTTACTTTAATAAATGCGATGGAAGTTTGAGCACATCAGGTTCGGTGATTTTTATGTTTGACCATACATGTAATTTCAGGATTCCTGCTGAGGGATTAGATCCTGAGGAATTGGAGTTGGAATTTATTGATTTTGGTGCAGAAGAAGTCTTTATTGACGATGATGGGATTTTGATCTATGCTCCTTTTGAGAGTTTTGGAGCAATTCAATCTGAATTGGAAAATAGAGGCATTGAGATCCTATCTTCGGGGTTTGAACGTATCCCACAAGTCACAAAAAAACTGACCCCCGAGGAAGCTGAGGATGTCGAAAAACTCTTAGAAAAACTTGAGGAAGATGATGATGTACAGAACGTCTATCATACTATGGAGGAGTAATCACACTACACTGAGGTTTTCAGATATTTGTAGACTACAATGGGAGATTATTGTAAGCAATGAAATAACTTATATAATGCATAGGTCGAGGTCAAAACCTGAGACTAAAAGAATCTTGCCACTTGTTCCAAAAGCCATATCAATTATCAAAAAATATAGTGGAATGGATTTTTTTTTGGCTTCCCTCCTCTTAATGGAATGGATATATGAAGCCTCGAAGTTGTAGAGCATACACCATTGATATAGCAATGCTAAAAAGATCATATTGTTGACCCCCATGGCCTATAATCTTAAAAATCAATTGAAGGTTAAATAAAAACTGACACAAAGTGGTGCAAAAGTACTTGTCTTGTTATTCAATTGAATTAAGCCACTCCTGAACTAAATGAACACATATTTAAGCGCTCCAAAATTTAGCAGAACCATCTACCTAAAAAAAATGAGAAAGCCATATAAGAGCTAAATGAATTCGTTGTATATGCATTTTTGGGGTTGTGCAACAGTTAAAGGTGTTATCTCTCGTTTTTTCAGCAGTAATTTCTTTATCTAATTATTCGGATTTAATGTCAGATTTAATGTCAGATTTATAATCAGGATGCATGACAATCATGTTCCGTCTTGCTGACTAAAAAAAATAAAAATAAAAAAAATCTGAACTTCCCTGTTTAGTGTTGAACCTTTACCAAAACTATAATTGGTAAAATAAATGTTTAATATATTTCTTCTGTGGTAGTGTCTGTTCAAATTGCCGCTAACAATTAGGTCAACTCCCCTGCGAGTTTATGTAAATTACTCATTTCACTTGGGATTTAGGTTTATTGGTTTTCGCGATTGTAATTTCGTAAATAATACTAATTGTAGGATTGCTAATTGATGCTGATTTTTAGAGGTTTTTTTTACTTTATTACTTCTTAATTGACATGTATTTGTGAGATTATAAAAAAAATAACCGATATTTAATAAATTTCAACCTCACGATTAGACACATATTTTATGGAAGGTTTTGATATTTTAAACTTATTCATTGTACTGCTCGCAGCTTGGGGAGCTGGTGCGTTAATTAATCGTATTGGATATCCTGCAATATTAGGAGAGCTTTTAGTGGGTGTCATAATCGGCCCTTCGCTACTTGGTCTTGTAGACACCTCAAGCACTTTGCTTATTATCTCCGAAGCTGGTGTTATTCTGCTTATGGCTTATATAGGCATGGAAATAAATTTTAAAGATTTAGGCAAAGCTTCTTGGGCAGGACTTCTTGCTGCCACTGGAGGATTTGTGGTTCCTTTTGGATTGGGCTATTATGTGGTAATAGTAACTGGCGGCACAAGTATGGCTGGACTATTTGTAGGTATTGCTGTTGGAGTTACCTCTTTAGCAACCAAAAGCAGGATTCTTGTTGACCTAGGACTATTAGACACACGTATTGCCTATGTTTTGATGGCAGGCGCTTTAATTTCCGACACTTTGGCATTGATCATTTTTGCTGGACTATCTAGTTTTATTGATGTTGGGGCTGTAAATATGTCTGAAATTTTATTTATTGCTGGTAAAATCATTCTGTTTTTTGCCTTTGCTACGGCTTTCGGACTTTACATACTCCCCAAAATTGGAAAATGGATGGCAAGTAAAAATATAGAAAACCGAACCACCTATTTCACATTACTAATTCTAATTGTTTTTGGCCTTTCGGAGTTAGCAGAACTTGTTGGCCTACATGGTATTTTAGGTGCATTTGCTGCTGGTGTGTTTATAAAGGACGGCGTTTTTCATGAAAAAATAACTAAAGACATTATACGTGTTTTTCATGATGTCTCTATAGGTTTTATGGCGCCAATATTTTTCGTTACTGCTGGTTTCCATGTTACTTTAGATGTTTTTAAAACAGATTTACAGTTGCTATTATTAATTGTTGGTGTCGCATTTGCCGGAAAAATACTAGGTACAGTTTTATTTTATTTACCGAGTGGCAATGGTTGGAGAGAAGGATTAGCTGTTGGAACAGGAATGAATGGACGTGGGGCTGTAGAAATTGTTATTGCAGGTATTGGTTTACAGAAAGGCATTATTTCCCAAGAAATTTTTTCCATTCTTGTCTTTATGGCTATTTTGACAACATTATCTGTTCCGGTTCTATTAACTTGGACAACAAATTGGTTAAAAAAGCGAGGCGAATTGGTTAAGCAATTCTCTAGGCAAGGATATGTAATATTAGGAGCGAATCCACTAGCTTTATTATTAGGTAAGCATTTAGCAGTAGCCGACAAAGTGATTTTTATAGATGCCAACAAAGGTATTTGTGAAAACGCTAGAAGCCAAGGATTTGATTGTGTTCATGGTAATATTCTAGAGGAATCTACACTGAACGAAGCTGCTGTTAAAGATTTTAGAACGTTTATTGCTTTAACTGTAAATAATGAAATAAACCTGTTGGCATCCCAATTTGTCCATGATATCTTATTTATACCTGAAAAGTTTATTGTCATTTCACCTATTAAAGAAGAAGGTGGTAGCATTAACCTTTTGAGCTCGGTATCTGCCTCCACTTTATTCTCTAGCAAAGTGGATATACAGCCATGGATTCAAAAAATACAAGACGTAAACTATAGAGAAGTTGAGATTACAAATGCTCAAAATACAGATACTCGCGATTGGGTTAAATCTCAAATCTCTAAAAACAAGACGTTATTACCACTGGTTATTGTAGACAGTTCAGGTGCAAAACGTCCATTTAGGTATAATGACTCCATTGGTGTGGGTGAAAAAGTCATCTGTATTCAATAATATTTCATTTTATATAAAAGAAAATTGTGTGCAAAATTAGTCTGCACTATGTGTTAAATACAACATCCCATTTTTGTACTATAAGTTAGTTGAAAGAAATCTGTAGACTTCCCTTCAAATAGGACAGTTATTGATTCGACTTTACTTATTTTAATTCAATCGAACTAATAACGAACTGATCGAGTTTTATTTTTCCATTAACTACATAGAATAAGAGTAAAACCATAATTATAAGATGTATAGAACATCTACCATATTATGGAGAAGTTTTCCGAAGGATTGATAAAGTACTGTATTGCATTATTTCTGAATATATTAAATAAAAAAAGCCGACAATTTCTTGTTGGCCTTCCAGTTTCTCATAGCAGTAATTTTTTAATCAAATGAAAGTTAACATAAAAAAATTAGTAGTTACAATTTCATTCGTTTCTACGTAAATTTTATAATGAATGTTTTTATATGTGTAAAATAAAAAAGCTACCTTTTAAAAAGATAGCTTTTGGGACGCAAACTAACTAATGTTTCTTTTTAGGGACAAAAAATTTGTTTACTGTATGTTTCACTAATTATATGCACTAGCCAATAATCAAACTACGTGCCAAAAACCACAATTTTGTCGCATTGACTTACGAATAAATTGAATTTTACGAATACGATGCGATTTTCCCTTTGACACCTTCAAAAAAACTGCGCATATAGTTGAAATCAGCCTCAATATCGTCAGTTGGGTAAAAAGGTTCTGAAATCTTGTTCTGTTTATGTTCAAAATCGAAAGTGAACATGATAATGGGCACATTGGCTTTTTTCGCAATATAATAGAATCCGGTTTTCCACTGCTCAACTTTCTTTCTCGTACCTTCTGGCGACAACGCCAACCTAAATTCTTCTCTGCCTTTAAACAAATTGGCAATGGCCTCAACCTTGTTTTGTCCTGGACGTCTATCCAATGGCGCACCGCCAATAGCTTTGAAATAATACTTGAAGGGCCATTTAAAGAGTTCTCTTTTTGCGACAAAATTCGATTTTATCCCGATTACCTGTCGCATTAAAAGTGCAATATAAAAATCATGCCAACTGGTATGTGGTGCCGCAATGATAACCGCCTTTTTGATGGTGTCTTTTGACATTGTGACATTACCAACCACGCGCCATCCCAATATCTTTGAATAAATAAACTTAGACAACCATCTCATGCTACATTTTTTGGTATAAAGCTTTCAGTTTTTCTCTTGTGATGGTTTTTTTCCAGTTTTTACCTATGGCATTTTCCCAAAGTGGCTCCAATCCTAAAGCAACATCAATCATGATGTCCAACTCATAGTCGTCGAGTTGTGAACAAATTCCCTGCGGAATCTCAATATTATGGATTTTCTTCATCTTTTTATACACCGCCACTCCTTCAGGGTAAAACTCTTCTAAGTGATCAAAAACAATACAATTTCCTATTCCATGCTTAGTTCCCAAAAGGTAACCAAGCCCGTAACTCATGGCATGTGCTACGCCAACTTGTGAGTAGGCAATACTCATTCCGCCATGCCATGAAGCCATCATCAATTTATCTTGTAAATCCTCCTCTGATCCACTGCCGTCGAGAAAGATTTCCGTGCATAAATCATATGCCTTTTCACCATAACTCTGACTAAATGCATTTAAATATGTGCCATTCAACGATTCAACACAATGGATAAAACAATCCATTCCCGTATAGAACCACTGGTCTTTAGGCACACCTTTAGTCAATTCAGGATCTAAAATCACTTGGTCAAATGGTGTGTAATCAGAATTGATTCCTAATTTCTTATCTGGACCTGTTAGCACTGTTGTTCTTGAAACCTCTGCCCCTGTCCCTGATATGGTTGGTATGCCAACATGGTAAATGGCAGGTGTTTTTACCAAATCCCACCCTTGGTAATCTTTTGATTCACCAGGATTTGTGAGCATAATCGACACCGCCTTTGCAAGATCCAATATGGTTCCACCTCCAATGCCAATAATGCCTGAAGGTCTATCTTTATGGGTTAATATAATTTGTTCAACCAATTCGTCCACCTGTGAAGTTTTTGGTTCTTCATCAGCAGAAATAAAAATCAATTCATCAGCATAAGCCAAAGAAACCCGTGAAGTCAACCACGCATTTCCCTTAAAAACGTCATCTACCAAATAAATAAATGGTGCCTTGACATTTAATCTTTTTGGCGCCAAAATATCACCTATTTGATTAAAACTGCCACGTCCAAAAACAACCCTGGACACCATTGGATAATTTTTATATGTCATTTTTTAAAGTCTTAAATTTAGTTTTTCGTGTTTTGTCCAATATTGGAAGTACATCTAATAAACTGGAAATGGTTTCATATTTATTATGGTCCTGTCTGCTGGCCGTTACTTGTTCGTGAATCCATGTGGTATGAAATGGAATGTGGATAGCGCGTGCTTTTATGTTAATCAGAGGTAAAATATCTGATTTTAAAGAATTTCCTATCATTAAAAATTCAGATGGTTTTACATCCAAATGGTTCAAAAGTTTGGAATAATTTGCTTCTTGTTTGTCACTGACCACTTCAATATGATGGAAGTAGTGCATGAGTCCGGACTTTTCCAATTTTCTTTCTTGATCCAATAGGTCACCTTTGGTGACCACTATTAATCGGTATTTTAAAGATAATGTTTGCAAGACTTCCTCTACGCCATCCAAAAGATTAACAGGCTTGTTGAGCATGTCCTTGCCTATATTAAGAATAGAATCAATGGTTTCAATGTCCACGGAATTATTGGATAGCTCCATGGCTATCTCAACCATGGACAGAATAAATCCTTTGATTCCATATCCATACAACGGCAAGTTTTCAATTTGCCGTTTGAAAAGCTCCTGATCAATTTTGTTTGCTGTTTCATAAGGCGCCATCAATTTTGCAAAAGCAAGTTCGGCATCCCTGAAATAAGTTTCATTGACCCAAAGCGTATCATCGGCATCAAAGCCAATCACTTTTATGTTCGTATAATCTATTTCCATAAACGTTTTGCGCGTTCCAAATCTTCCGGTGTATCAATTTCTACCCCTTCAACGTGGGTTTCAACCATTTTAATACGTTTGCCATATTCCAAATAGCGGATACATTCTATTTTTTCAGTGGCTTCAATGAACTGCATAGGTAGGTTATAAAAGTCAAGAAGTGCCTGCTTTCTAAACGCATAAATCCCTTTATGCTTAAAATAGCGCGCACCTGCTTCTTTATCTCTAGGATATGGAATAGGACTTCGTGAAAAATAGAGTGCAAAATTATTTTGATCAACAATAACCTTTACCGTATTTGGATTGCTGATTTCTTCCCAATCATGAATTTCGACCATTAAAGATGCCAAATCTATTTCTTTCTGATGGTCATCCTTAAAAGCGTTCAAAACCTTCTCAAGGCTTTCCCGTTCAGTAAAAGGCTCATCACCTTGCACATTGACTACGATATCCACATCCAAATCTTCAACCGCCTCTGCAATGCGATCGCTACCAGATTGATGTTCTTTTTTACTCATAATGGCTTTGCCTCCATGGTTAACAATTTCATCATAAATGATATTGCTATCGGTGACTACGTAAACTTCGTCAAATAGATTGGTGGCAACGGTCGCTTCGTAAGTTCTTAGAATAACGGTTTTGCCGGCTAAGTCCTTCATCAATTTAGCTGGAAAACGTGTGGCACTATAACGTGCTGGAATCATTGAAATTATCTTCATAGCTGATCAAGAGTTACCGGTCAAAAATAACCCTTTTTAAAGTATTTTATGGGTTGGACTGTTTAAACTTTTTATAAAGTTTGAAAATGACAATTAAAATTAAAACGACCAGGACAAACGCAAATATTGGTAGAAATATAGAAAAGATGGAAATGATTAAGGAGGCTCCCGTTTCTACGGTTGAGACCAATGGATTCCCAAATCCTGCGGTGGAGACCGTTGAAGTTGCTCGTGATGCAGTTGCGGTACTTTTTATTGCGGCTGCTGTTCCTCCTCCGGCAATAATAGCCAAGGCCCAAGAAATCACGGGATTTAAATCGGCCACTGTAGATACCATAACGGCGGTACCGGCAATGGTGGCCAGTGGAATAGCTATAGTATCGAGCAAATTGTCAACGAATGGAATATAATAAGCCAAAATCTCGATAAATGTGGCCACGCCAAATGTAATAACTGCTGTTAAACTTCCAATCCATAACCATGATGCATTAAGTTCCCAAACCTCAAAATAAGCGGCTAAACTGAGAATAAATAATGGTAAAAAAACTCTAAATCCAACAGATGCAGCCAAGCCAATGCCGAGACAAATACTAATTATGGTTTCTGTCATAATCCCAAACCCCAAAGGATTTTTATTAAATTAATAGTTATATATGATCGATTCGAAATGAAGTTTCACTTTTATACCGTAAAGTAATGCGTATATTGACTCATAATCTCCACCTGAAATTGACTCCTCTAAGGTATTTAAATTCACTTTAAGACACAAAAAACTCTTCAGGAAACCCAATCAGGTATAATTTTTCTTTTGCTCTTGTGATAGCAGTATAGAGCCACCTCAGGTAATCTTTATCGATACCATTAGGCAAATAAGGTTGTTCAACAAAAACTGTATGCCATTGGCCTCCTTGAGATTTATGACAGGTTATGGCATAAGAAAACTTGACCTGTAGAGCATTGAAATGCTTGTTATTCTTAATTTTTAAAAACTTTTTATAATTGGAAGTTTCATCTTCATAATCCTTTTGAACCTCTTGGTACAATCTATTTGATTCTTCATACGGCAATGATGGTGATTCCGATTCGATAGTATCCAAAAGAAGAACCGTTTCAAAAGGTGCCATTTTTGGATAATCCACCATTTGCACTTTCACTTCAGCAAACCTAAAACCATATAAATTTTGCAAATTGAAAATTTCTAAAACCTGGATAATATCCCCATTGGCAATAAATCCGGCCTCGGAAGTAGGTTTGACCCAAAAATAATTATTCTTTACCACCATTAAAAAATCGCCGACCGTGAGTTCATTTTCATTGTTTAAAATGCGCTCCCTGATTTGCTTATTATACAAATTCGCACGTTTATTACTTCTTACGATAATTGCGGTCTCTTCATGGCCTTGATCTGAGTAGCCATCATTTATGGCGTCCATAATTTCATAGCCATCAATTAATCTCACAATATCCGAATAGCCCTTTAAGTCAAATTTGAAGGATTCGTAAAATTCGCCTTCCAATACTTCGCGCAGGCTGGTGGCATTCATCAATATTCCAGAATCCTGCTCTTGTCTTACCACTTCGTCCAATTCGAAGGAAATGACATTTTTGTTGTAATTGAGATTGAGCTGTACACTGTCCAACGCTGGACTTAAATCAGATTTCACCGGTGGCAGTTGTGCTTTGTCTCCAATGAGCAATAATTTGCAATTATGGCCGGAATACACGTATTGCATCAAGTCATCCAACAGTGATCCGTTTTCGAATAATTTAGAATCAGAAGGCACATCAGGTATCATGGAGGCCTCATCAACTATGAATATTGTATTGCGATGTTTGTTGGGCTGCATTACAAATTTGACACCTCCGCCCTTATCTTTCTTTGGAAAATAAATTTTTTTGTGAATGGTAAATGCTTCCTTGCCAGAATAATTAGAAATCACCTTGGCTGCTCTTCCTGTTGGAGCCATCAAAACCGCACTTTTTTTAATATGCCATAAATTGGAAACCAAGGCGCCAATAATGCTTGTTTTTCCAGTACCGGCAAATCCTTTTAAAAGATACAATTGATCAGAATTGGTGTCCAAAATAAAATTTGACAGCTGATCAAGGACGATATTTTGTTTTAATGTAGGTTCAAAAGGAAATTTTTGCTTTAAATGTTTATAAAATTCGGAGGCGTTCATATTAAGAAGAGTCATTTTCTAAAAACGGAAAGGTAAGGTTTATAAAGAATTGTTGTAACTTTATGACATACTTTTTGACAAGTTGAAATAATTTATTTTAAATACATTCTTTTATTACATCATTTTTATTACGTTTGGTTTTCGTGAATAAAAAAAAATTGTAGATTTGCGTTAGACCAATTATAAAAAATAAACTCACAAACTATGCTGACAGTAATTCTTGCTATTGTAATTGTTATCCTTCTCACGATTGGAATCGTTTGGGTGATAGACAAATTTGTACCTAAAAATTTCAAGCCAATTTTACACATTCTACTTTGGGCAGTTATTGCTTTTCTTGGCTACCAGACGTTTATGTCAGTATATGGAGAGATTAAATTCAATCAACTTAAGGTAAAGCGCTACCATGTTGCCATTGAAAAGCTTAAAGACATTAGAGATGCAGAATTAGCGTACAAACAAGTTAACGGGAAGTTTACGGATAGTTTTGATGACTTGGTAAAGTTTATTGATACTGCTAAATTTACAATTACTCAACGTAGAGATTCAACCATAATAGATGAAGAAATGACGAAACGTTTTGGAGGTGTCACCATGACTAAAGATATTGTCATAATTGATACTTTAGGATATGTCCCTGTAAAAGACTCTTTATTTGGTGCAGATACAAGATATAAAACGATGATGAATGTTCCGGTAGGAAAACCTGGTGCCAAATTTGATTTGAAAGCTGGACTTTTGGATAACATTCCTGTGTTTGAAGCGAGTGTGGACAAAGCCATCCTTCTTGACGGTGAAGACAAGAATCTCATCGCAAAGGAAAAGCAAGTGGTTTCTGTTGATGGTGTCAATGGACCTCGACTTACTGTAGGATCCATGAATGAAGTGAAAACCATTGGTAACTGGCCTAAAAACTATTCAACCGAACAATAAATTGGAATTAAATAATCTTAAAAAACTGTCCATTCAAATTAGTTTGAGTGGACTTTCTTTTTGTATCCTTAATAGTTCTGATTCTGAGATTGAATTCTTAAAGCGTGTTGACTTTAAAAGCAAATTGACGCCAGAAGCTGTTTTGGAAGAGCTGCAGAGCTTCATTTCAAAGGAGCCCCGACTCCTTCAGACTTTCGATAGTGTTTTAGTGCTTTTTCAGAACGAGCTTTCTAATATCGTCCCAGAAGAGTTTTTTGAAGAAGAGAATGCGTCAGACTATCTCAAATTCAGTTCTAAAATCATCAAAACTGATTTTATTTCACACGATAAAATAGAAGCCAATAATAGCATTAATGTCTTCGTTCCATTTATCAATATCAACAACTATTTGTTTGAGGTCTATGGTGAATTTGAATATAAGCATGCTTCCACTATTTTTCTGGAACAAATTTTAAAGAAAGAAGAAAATTCAAACGATGATAAGATTTACATCAATGTTGAACCTTTCCACTTCGAAATGGCAGTGATAAAAAAAGGACAGTTTCAATTATATAATAGTTTTGAATATCTCACTAAAGAAGATTTTATCTATTATGTCCTCTTCGCCTTTGAACAATTAAAATTAGACACTGAAACCGTTACGGTTAAATTAACCGGTAACATTGTTGAAGATGATGAACTCTATCAAATGCTCTACACTTACATTAGATTTGTAACATTTGATGAACCTTCAAAGAATTACAGTTATACTAAAACTGATGAGGTCAATCCACAGCATCAGCATACACTTATTTTAAACAGTTTTAACTAATGCGGATTATCTCAGGTCAATTTAAAGGAAGACGTATCACACCGCCAAAAAGACTACCTGTACGCCCTACTACGGATATGGCAAAGGAAGCCATTTTTAACATCCTGAACAACATCTATTATTTTGATGAGATTTCAGTATTGGACTTATTTGCAGGTACAGGAAGCATAAGTTATGAATTTGCCTCCAGAGGCACGGAAAATATTACCAGTGTGGATGAGGATTTTGGGTGCATCAAGTTCATCAATAAAACTGCCGAAGAGTTTGAAATGCCCATCAAAACAGTAAAAAGTGATGTTTTTAAATTTTTGGAAACCACAAAAATAAAATCGGATGTCATTTTCGTTGATCCACCATATGCCTTTAGTTTGGACGAATTTTCCAAAATTCCTGAATTGGTATTTCAAAATAGCCTCCTTGAAGATGAAGGTGTCTTGGTTGTAGAGCACGCCAAACAGATGGATCTCTCCCATCTGCCTTATTTTAGTTACTCCAAAAATTATGGAAGTAGTATTTTCAGTTTCTTTGAAAAGTCTGAATAGTATAACCACTTCCCCTGCTCCGATGTCTGTTCCTTGCCCATCAGATAAAAATATCCTACTGAGAGTTTTCAGGAATTAAAAAACCAATTAAGCCGTCAGAGCTCATTATGCTCCACATTTTGTGTTGCCTGCCTATCGGCAGACTGGGGTTTCGATCCCGCAAAAATGCGGGTTTAGTTCAACCAACATATTCCAATGCGCCTCCGGCTTTTGGATTTGCCTGCCTGTCGGCAGACAGGGGTTTCACTAAATAAACAAAGCTCCTTGAATTAACAAAGAGCCTGTTTAAGTAAGCAAATCTATAAGCCGAATTCTGTCCATTTTCATTTTGGAAAGTGAATTCCAAAAAGAAAAGTGGCCTTATCATTTATCTGAATGCACTGTTGCCAGTGCACTTTAGCTGTCTACCCTCCAACAATCGAGCGTGCCGCCCTCTCCCAATCCCGATAGCTATCGGGATGGAACGTTGGTTTACATGACATTGCACCACATAGAGTTTACCTGATTTCACTACAGCTTGACCTGTACATTCTTTCTGTTGCACTTTTCCTGATCTCACGACCGATGGCCATTAACCATTATGTTGCACTACGGTGTTCGGACTTTCCTCCTCCCAATCCCGATAACTATCGGGACGGAAAGCGATAAGGCAATCTACTTGAGTACAAAGTTAATATAAAATTTTAAGACATTTAGGTTGTGCGACTAAAAGTTTTAAGTGCCTAATATTCTGGATACTTAGAGTGCCTAATCTTTAGTAAATATTCAAATTTCATAATAGTCGTCAAGTTTAATTACTTAAGATACTATGATCTCTCAACTTTAAATCTTATTGTTAATAACTAATGCTAAAATCACAGGATGTAGTTCCTTTATTAGAACCGAATTTTTAACTTTGTTACTTCATGTTTTGCAATATGAAATGCATAACTGAATTCATAATATACAATGGAACATTTCGTAGTATCGGCACGTAAGTACAGACCACAGACCTTTAAGGATGTTGTGGGCCAGCAGGCTATTACCAATACTTTGATGAACGCCATTGAGCATCATCATTTAGCACAAGCCCTTTTGTTTACAGGTCCGCGTGGTGTCGGTAAAACGACCTGTGCACGTATCTTGGCTAAAATGATCAATAGTGACGGCACGGAGAAAGAAGATGAAGATTTTGCCTTTAACATTTTTGAACTGGATGCTGCTTCCAACAACTCGGTTGACGATATCAGAAATTTGACGGACCAAGTCAGAATTCCACCACAAGTTGGAAAATATAAAGTTTATATCATTGATGAGGTGCACATGCTCTCCCAAGCGGCGTTTAACGCGTTTTTAAAAACCTTGGAAGAGCCACCAAAACACTGTATCTTCATTTTGGCCACCACCGAAAAGCATAAAATAATTCCGACGATTTTATCGCGTTGTCAAATCTTCGACTTTAAAAGAATAACCGTTAAGGATGCTAAAGAGTATTTAAAATTCATTGCCCAAGAGCAGGGCATAGACGCTGAAGATGACGCCCTCCACATCATTGCCCAGAAAGCAGATGGTGCCATGCGCGATGCACTTTCCATTTTTGATAGGGTAGTTAGCTTTTCTGGTAAAAACTTAACCCGACAGGCTGTAACAGAGAACCTGAACGTCCTTGATTACGAAACTTACTTTACAAGTACTGACTTGATTTTAGAAAATAAAATCCCAGAATTGCTCATACAATTTAATGACACTTTATCAAAAGGTTTTGATGGCCATCATTATATTGCGGGTTTAGCCTCGCATTTTAGAGATTTAATGGTCTGTAAAAATGAACAGACGGTAGAACTTCTTGAAGTTGGCGAAGACACCAAAGTGAAATATATGGAGCAGTGCAGAAAAGCATCCTATGAGTTTCTGATGAAAGGCATTGAACTTGCCAATGACTGCGATCTCAAATTTAAAAGCAGCAAAAATCAGCGGTTACTCGTTGAACTCACTTTAATGCAGCTTGCCTCTATCACTTTTGATGGAGAAAAAAAAAATAGCAGTCACTACATAATCCCAGCTTCTTATTTTAGAACGAAGGGCATTACCCCTATTGCGGTAACGCTTCCCAAAAATGAAGCTTCCGTTGTCAATAAAGTTGCTGACCCCATAGAAAATAAAACGGAACCTGCTGCCAGCGTAAAACCAAATGCATTTGCTCAACAAGCAGTTCCTAAGATCGATTTGAAGCCCGATCCGAAACGCACTTCCGGTCTGTCCTTAAAAAGCATTAGAGCTAAGAAAGAACATCTCATTAAACAGATGGAAGTTGTTGTTGATCCCAACGATTTACCGAAAGAAGATTTTACTCCAGAAGCCTTCCATAAGGCTTGGAAGGATTACATCAAATCCTTGGATCAGAAAGGAGAAAAAATCATGGTGTCTATACTGGAAATGGGCAAACCAAAATTGCGTGGCACCAAAATTCACGTAGAATTTCCAAACGAATCTCTTAAAATAGAGTTGGAACGCGCACAATTTCCGTTGATGGAGCATCTCAGAAAAACAGTTAGGAATTTTGATCTAACTTTACATGTCGATGTCAATGAGGAAGTCGCAAAAAAATACGCTTTTACGCCATTGGAGAAATATGAGAAGTTAAAAGAAAAGAATCCTAATATTGAGCTTTTGAAGAAAACCTTTGGATTGGATCTGTGATTTTAAATTTGGACTGCACAACAACTTGCGAATCGCGGTTTATTGTACTCAAAACCTGCAGGGTTTTTAAAGCTTTGTAGGTTTTTAAATATTACAAAAAATGAGAAACCTATTTATATTAACTGCTGTTATTTCAATTGTCTTAATGGCTTGTGATGGTAGACAAACCAAAAAAGAAGCTTTAGAACGTGCTATTTCTGAATTTAAGTTGAGAAATTCGGTTTTGGAAGTCGTCAATTATCAACCTGAAGCCTATGTTGAGATAGTGACGGATACTATTATTTCAAACAGGACCAACGTTCATGTCAAAAATTATTCATTATTGGATGAACAAATATTTGTTTCAAGTACTACAAACGCAAATTTTAATGAAGTTACCTATCAACGCGTTTTTGAATCAGAGATCATTGTTTCCATGGCATCGAAAGATATTTTCAGAACCCATATTTCTGCAAAACAATTTAAATTACGTGATGCTGATCTATTCTGGAATGACGTTACCCTGCAACACGTCTGGGTTAACCAGGAATTGTCAACAGATGATGACATCATATTGGATATGTCCTTTATAAATCCTAAAAACAACGCCTATAGATTATACCGAATGTCCATTGATCCTTATGGTCGGGAATCGGTTAACTTAATTGAAGAACGCGGGTAGATAAATCGCATTTACAAATCATTAGTAATTCATATATGAAAGCGTTTAAACTTTTAAATTATAAATTATGCTCGGATTAAAATTACCTACGGACCCACGTTGGGTCAATATTGTAGAAAAAAACATAGAGGATATATTAACAGACCATGCTTACTGCGAACAGAAAGCGACGAGTACGGCCATATCTTTGATTGTTAGTTTCCCAGAATATACAGAATTGGTACAGGAGATGGTTGCTTTGGTCAAAGAAGAAATCAGCCATTTTAAAATGGTACACGATAGAATACTCGAAAACGGCTGGACCTTGGGTAGAGACCGGAAGGATGACTATGTTGTTCAATTGCTGAAATTTTTTCCAAAAGGCGGCAGCAGGACCACACAACTGGTCCATAGACTACTTTATGCTGCGTTGATTGAAGCAAGAAGCTGTGAGCGTTTCCGACTGCTTTCAGAAGAATTACAGGACAAGGAATTAGCCGAATTCTACAGAAAACTGATGGTCAGTGAGGCCAATCATTATACTATGTTCTTAGGCTTTGCCAGAAAGTATGGCAACCGACAGGAAGTGGACAAGAAATGGAATGATCTTTTGGAATATGAAGCGGAAATAATGAAAAACTTGGGTAAAAGCGAAACGATACACGGTTAAACACTTCGAAAACAGAACTTAACACGTCCTGAAACATGATTGTTCACATATATTTAAAAAATTAAGCTCCACAATTATGGAGCTTAGTTTTTTTATCATTTAGAAAATATTAAAGTCTGTAAGTGAATCCAAATTGCATCACACCCTGTGTGGCCTTAAGATTCAATTCGTCATCAAATACGTTCGAAACCCCGTAGATATAACGGAAATCGATGCCGAATTCATCAGTTATCATATATTCGGCCAATCCCACTCCAGAAAATACAAGGTTCTTAAATCCGTCCTGATGCTTATGGATTTTCAATCCAACTTGTGGCCCAACACCAAGCTTAAATCCACCAAAAATATTGTAGTTCAATATCACCGGAAGGTTGAGATAATCTGTTTTAAAGTCTTGTAAATTAGCACCTTCAGGCGAGTACTGCAACTCGGTCATAACAGCGAGAGTTTCAGTCAATCCAAAATCTACAAAGGCTCCAAAGACGAAACCGTTTCTATGCGGATTGGAACGAATCCCATCAACATCGTAATCCATATTGGAGATATTTGTGGCAAAATGCACTCCGTAATTGATATCTTGAGAAAAGGAGAAGGCAGAAATACCTACAATAAGCAAAAGAGTAAATAATTTTTTCATAATTCATGATTTGAGGCTGTGAATATATATTGAAAATTATTATTCTAATGAATTATTAGATATGTAACAGTAAAAAGAAGATAAACGGCTAACTCATACCAAGTTTACAGACGATACGGTTCCAAAGTAGACACTTTTGATGATCCCATCAGATAGACCAATTTTGGGAACGTAGATGTACTTTGCATTGCTCCATTTCATAGCAGAAAGGTAAATCCTGGTAGCGGGAATGATGACGTCTGCTCTATCTTGGTTCAGATCCAACTCTGTAATTCGCTCTTCATAACTATAGGTTTGGAGCATATTGTAGTAAGAAGTCAAATAGAAATAGGTCAATGGCTTCCCGGCCGCCCGACCTGAAATCTTGAATATTTTATTAATATTTCCACCCGAACCCAAGAGATCAACTTTCTCATAATCTTTAGTGTTTTGCTTGATCCATGCCTCCAATTCCAACCAGACTTCCTTTTGTACAATGTCATTTAACAGTCTAACCGTACCTATTTTAAACGATTTTGACGCGGCTGTTTTTCCCTGATGGATCACAGAAAACTCAGTGCTTCCACCGCCAACATCCACATATAGATAGGTTTTGGACGAATCTATATAACTATTCAAGTCTGTAGCGGCAATAATGGCTGCTTCTTCTTCGCCGTCAATTACATCAATCTTTATTTTGGTCTGTTTTTTAATAAGCTTTACAATGTCATTTCCGTTTTCAGCTTCACGCATTGCAGAAGTGGCACAGGCTTTATAGGCTACAACCTTGTGCGAGGCCATGAGCAGCTTAAATGCATTCATAGTATCCACTAAGCGTAATTCGTTTTCTTTGGAAATTCTATGATTTAGAAAAACATCTGCTCCCAAACGTATAGGCACACGCACCAATGCGCTTTTTCTGAAGAGTGTTGGCTTTCCTTTTTGTTCAATTATATTTGAAATAAGCAAACGTACCGCATTGGAACCAATGTCAATAGCAGCATATTTTTTAATGGTCAACATAGTTTAGTTTTGTAGTTTATTGACATAATAATTATAGATCTCAAATTGCGATCTCACTTTTGGCAAATTATTATGTCTGTATTTGTTTTCATGCGTGCCACAAAGCAATCGTGCTTTTACATTGTCATTCCAAGCAATATCAAAAACGTCTAAAAGTTCATTTTTAATGTCCTGGTCGTAGATAGGACAGGTAACTTCTACCCTATTCTCAATGTTTCTTGACATCCAATCTGCCGAAGAAATATAGATTTTTGGATCATTGTTGTTACAAAACACCAATAACCTAGTATGTTCCAAAAACTTATCAATGATGCTGATGACCTCTATATTTTCACTCATGCCTTTAATACCAGGCACCAAGCAGCAAATGCCCCTTACAATCATTTGAATTTTAACACCTGCCCTGCTGGCTTCATATAGTTTATCTACCATCATATAACTTGAAAGACTATTGAGCTTTAGCTTGATAAATGCCGGTTTTCCATTTTTGACATTTTCAATTTCAGAATCAATTAGTTTGAACAATTTTGATTTTGTATAATGTGGCGAAACAATAATATGCTTATATCTGAAAATTCGATAATTGGTTTCAAAAAAATCGAATACCTTGACCACGTCTTTCAAAATCCTTTGGTCTGAAGTAAATAAGGTGTAGTCTGTATACAGTGTAGCCGTTGATTCATTAAAGTTACCTGTGCTCAAAAACCCGTAGCGCTTGATCTTATTGTTTTCCTCACGTTCAATGACGCACATTTTGCTATGTACTTTGAGTCCTTTCACCCCAAAAAGAAGATTGATACCGTCGGTTTGCATCTGTTCGGCATAATCTATATTGGCCTGTTCATCGAAACGTGCTTGCAACTCGATGGCTACAGTTACTTTTTTACCGTTCTTCGCAGCATTGATCAACGAGCTGGCCACATGTGAAATTTGTGCCAATCGATAAATGGTAATCTTTATGTTTTTCACCTTAGGATCCAAAGCGGCTTCCCTTAAAAATTTGACTATATAGGAAAATGTCTGGTAAGGTGTATGTAACAAATAATCTTTTTTAGCGATATTATTAAAGATGCTAGTCTCTAAACTTAATCCTTTAATGGGTAATGGTTCTATTTTTTCATACAACAAATCGGTTCTACCCAAACTTGGAAAGTCCATATAGTCCCGTCGGTTGTGGTAGCGTCCGCCAGGAATGACACTATCTTTAGCATCTATGCCCATCATACTCATGAGCAACTGCAAGGTTTCATCATCAATTGTTTTATCATAGACAAATCTGACGGGTTCTCCAATTTGTCGATGTTTGACACTGTCCGATATTTTCTCAATAAAGCTCTTGCTCAGATCACTTTCAAAATCCAATTCACCATCTCGTGTGATTTTAATCATATGGGCCGTTACGGATTCATATTTAAAAATATTAAATATATCATTTAGACAATACCTCAATAAATCGTCCATCAAAATGATATAATTGTCCGGGCCTTTCTTTGGCAGCACCACAAAACGATCCATTGTCTTAGGTATCTCAATAAGGGCAAATTGTTTTTTTTGGTCACTAAACACCATTTTCACGGCAAGATACGCGGCACTATCCTTTAAGGTTGGCAATTTGACCAAATCACTCAAAATTATGATGACCAATGCGGGACTTACATGTTGAATAAAATAATTCTTTATAAATCGGTGCTGCGATTCATCAATTTGCGTTTCGTTGACGATATGGATGTTTTCATCCTCTAAGCGCTTGTGGATGGTAGCTAAAATTTCGAGACTATCACTTTGCTGTTTGATGACAATTTGGGTGATAATTTCCAATAATTCGCCAGCTGAGATCCCTCCCAACTCACTTTTCCCTGTTTTTCCCGCTTCATCAATACGTTTCACAGTGGCATATCTCACCTTGAAAAACTCGTCTAAATTGTTTGAAAATATGCCCAAGAAACGAAGGCGTTCAATAAGTGGCACAGTTTCATCTTCAGCTTCCTGTAAAACGCGCTCGTTAAACTGTAACCAGCTTATCTCCCTATTGATGTATGTATTGGAATTTATATCTTTAACCATTAAGTGAGGACTGAATTTAATCTTCCACAAATATATTCTATTTATAACTTAAAATAAAGTCACTGCCCAAGATATAACAATTAGTTATTGTCAATGTGAGATGCTCAAAGTATTAATAAAATACATCTCCTCTCAATTATCACTGAACTGTTTATTTAAAATCTTTTGGTCTTAGGAACAGTTTTGTTTCACCTTGACTCACCTGTTGCCATTGGTCCACATCAAATTCAATCATGACCAAGCCTGAGGTGGGCAGATTGTCAATATCAGCATCCCCAAAACTATTGGCCAAGGAGGTAAAGGCATGGTTATGGCCAAACAACATAACAATCTCAAAATCATCGTTTAAGGATTTTATAAAACGCCTCACCTGATTACCTCCAAAATCATATAATTGTTTGTCAATGGTCAACAACTCCGGATCCAGCCCAAGATTGTCCATAAATATCTGACAGGTGGTCAGCGCTCTGTTTGCAGGACTAGAATAGATAGCGTCAAAAACAACATTATAGGTTCCAAATGACTTTGAAACCAAATTTGCATCAGTAAAACCTCGCTTACTCAATGGGCGCTTTATATCGCTGACATCGTGGTCCCAAGAGGATTTAGCATGCCGAGTTAGTACAATTGTCTTCATATTTTATTCGATTAAATACATGTTTTACGGATAATGTGATACTGCTGTCCGTCTTATCGATTATTTCATCCCTTCACCATTTATTTTTGTTTTAACAAATTGTTATATGTTGCTTTGTTCAAACAAATTGATGTAAATGACCCCAAATCAAAGACATATTAATGAATCCATTCTGGCATTGTATCGCAATGCCCCTTCCCTCAAAATATTTAAGCAGTTTCAATTTCAGGCATATTCTATCTTGATTAAGGATAGCTTGAAATAAAAACCTATTGCTTATAAACATATTGCTTGGTAAATTTTTGAAAAAAAATTACCGAAGCCATAAAAAACAATTAGATCAAATTAAACCATTTAGGACTATGAACTCCAAATTTAACACAAAGTTTTTAAGTATGATCATACTTATTGGACTTTTCTCCGGCACTACTTTTTCTCAAGAAAATGTAATTCTTAAATTATCAGATCGTGAGCAAACTCTCGCACATGGCGCAACTGTAAGTCAAAGAAATGCTACGGTTACTACAGATGTTCCGTACGATTTGTTGTATGATTTGAAACCTACAGTTTATGTCAAAAACAACGGTGTTTTAAATATTGAGGGTGTTGGTGCGCCAGTAGTATTAAATTTTTTGGATGCCCAATCCTTTAATTATGTCACTACAAGAAATTCGCTCTACAACAAAATAGAACTCATCACCATAAACTTGAATTCCGAAAATGATTTGAGAAATTCTTTTGATGTGGCTGCCATTAGAGGTTTTAGTCATCTAAAATACATCTATTTGAAATGTGAGTTTCCTATTTCCGAAAACCAGATTAGGTCATTCCTACAGAATGCTGATCCTGAGATCATTTTCTTTTACAGTTCTTACAAACGTTCATAACACCTACTGACTTCCTTAAAAGTTATCACTATGAAAAAATTATACTCCGCAAAAATCAATTACTCTAAGTCAATACTACAGATTGTATTGGTTATAGTTTTGGCACTGTCTCCCTCAATCGTCACTTTTGGTCAGGTTAGGGTTGACTTTACCCCTAGGTCTTCAGTATTTACTCCCAACAAGACCGTCTATAATGTTAAGGGCGATTTTACTATGTTGGGGAATACCAATTTGACCTTGGTTAACTATGATATTAATGGGAACAACAGTTCTGCCATGAAATATGTGGATATCGACAATGATCCCAACACCTTCAATTCCTCCGCAGCCACTTTAACCTTTTCGGATGAGTTTGGCGCAAACCCAGATTGTTCCAATGTTGTGTATGCTGGACTCTATTGGACAGGAAGATCCAGGGCTGAGAATTCATTTACAATTACTAAGGATGTTGCTACTGGCAATACCATTACACAACAAGTCACTACCAATGAAACCGTATATGATGGAGATGCCATTCCCAACACAAATTATACCTTAACAAGGAGCGTGTCTGGTTCATTGACCACATTTACATTTACCTCTTCAGGTAGTGGGGATACTGTTGAATTCTTTTATAATACTGGCTTTAATTCCTCAAGCAGATATTTGAGAGTATCAGTAAACGGCGGTCCTCAAACAAATGTCGCAACGAGTAGCCTGAATAATTCAAATGCTTATTTGGACGTTCCATATACGGTGTTTTCAAGTCCTGATTACACTCTAACGGTTAATCGTTTAAGTTTGTCCTTTTCCGCTAGAGCTTATGTGGAAATAACTTATAACGAAACTATTCCTGAAACTATCCAGATCACTAAAACTTTGGATAAAAGAAAGGTCTCTATAAAAGGTCCCAATGCATCTACTTACACCCAATTGACTGCAAATGCCAACGATATTTATTATCCTTCAGGGACTGATGGTGACATGTTTTCAGCTTACGTGGATGTTACTGATTATGTTAGAAACAACGGAAATGCTGGACTCTATCATGTTGCCGACATTGCCCTTGTTGAAGGAGATGGAGGTTCAACAGGCTATTATGGTGGTTGGGGAATGGTTGTGGTTTACGAAAACTCACAAATGAAATGGAAAGACATTACCGTATTTGATGGCCATGCCTATGTTGCAGGTAGCACCACGGTTAGTCACACTTTGGATGTTTCAGGATTTAACTCTGCACAAAATGGACCGGTCAATTTAAAACTTGGAGTTATGGCGGGTGAAGGAGACCGAAGTATTTCTGGTGATTATTTCAAAATGCAAAAACATAGTGATAACACATTCGAATCTTTAAATCACAGCGGTAATAGTACTACCAACTTCTTTAACTCCTCAATTCTAACCGATGGTGCACGATTCCCTGACTTAATAAATAATACAGGATTGGATATCAGTATATTTGATCTTGACAACAGCAATAATAGTCTTATAGGCAACAATCAGAACTCTACCCGATTTGAATATGGTTCAACTCAGGACACCTATATTATTTTCAATATTACTTTTGCAGTAGATGCCTATATTCCAGAATCTGAAGGGTTGTTATCCTTACAAAGTATTGCAGGAAACCCGGCAAATGCACCTTATGTTGCTTTTCCAGGTGACCAATTGGAATATGGCTTGGAAATTAGAAACAAAGGAACAGAAGCTATCAAAAACGCAAAGCTGGTAATTCCAATTCCTTTTACGTCGGAGTTCGTTCCGGGAAGCATCAACTTCAACGAATATGACAATTTGTTTAACGCCACTGCTCCTTATTTTGATCCCAATGAAGGTGCAACCGGGGCAATTGTTTGGGATATTTCCTATTTACCTTTAGATACAGACCTAACCAAGTTGCTCGCAGATATACGCTTTAGATTAAAAACTACTGAGGACTGCTCAATTTTGGTCAATAATAATTGTGCGCCTAAAATTGTTATCGTAGGAGGCTATATCGCTGGTACTGGGGACACCTCTAACGTTCAGTATTCGTTACCTTTAATTCAAGGATATCAAGAGAATGGTGTTTGTGAAGGAGAGCCAAACACAGATCCAATTGAAGTAGATATCAATTCTGAACAATATATTATCGATAACTGTACAGGGGTCTCTGTTGAAAGAGAATTTTTATACTGTAATTTTGATAGCAATGGAATTCCTGTTTCAGAAATACAAGCACAGTTTCCTCAAGGATCATTATTTTATGATTCTTACCCCGTAACAGACAACTCAATTCAATATAATGCATCAAATCCTTTTCCTGCAACTATAGGTAAAACGACTTATTACGCAGTTCCTCCTGGAAGCTCGGCATGTAGCTATATTTTTACGATTGAAGTTACGGAAATAACATCATCGCCATCAGTTTCCAATGTGGACTATTGTTTGAATGAAACAGCTGATCCTTTAACGGCTCAAGTATCAAATCCGGATTATTCATTATTTTATTATGCCGACAATAATCCAAACACTGTTGGACAAACATCATTGATTCCAGATACAAGTACTGCTGGCGTATTTACATATTATGTAGCCGAAGGTCCTGCAGCCAATTGTGTGAATGCAACAAGAACGCCAATAACTGTAACGGTTTATGAAGGTTTAACAATTACCTTAGAAGAGCAAATTAACAACTCTTGTGCAAACAGCAATAATGGTAGTATTGATATCAGTGTTAGCGGCGGCTCTGGCAACTATACTTTTGATTGGGACCACAACGGATTGCAAGATCCTGATTCTGATACCGAAGATTTAACAAACTTGCCTGATGGCACCTATACTGTTGTTGTATCAGATACTGATACCAACTGTACTGCGACGGCTACTTTTATAATTATCACCGAAAACACAGGTTCTGTTGAAATTACTGCACCTACTGCTCTTACTGTAAGTGGATGTACAACTGATGACATTACCAATGGCAATTTAACTTCATTTGCTTATAGTGAAACTTTAGTAACCATAAGTACTGCTGAATTTTTGGCTGAAGGTGGATCATTTAACGGTGATAACATTACCAATGTGACCTATATTGATAGTTCTACTGGCGAATGTCCAATAATTGTAACCAGAACTTTTTCCGTTACCGACGCATGTGCCCAAACGGCTTCAAGTACGCAAATTATTACAATTGAAAATGATGTGGCACCAACACTAGTGGCACCACAAGATGAAACCGTAGAATGTGGAGATTCAACTGATCCATCAGCTACCGGAACTGCAACTGTTTCCGATTCCTGTGGAGCTGTTGTGGTCACCTACGAGGATGTGATCACTCCTGGTGCTTGTGAAGGTGAGTATTCCATTACTAGAACCTGGATGGCAACGGATGCCTGTGGAAATATTTCTACAGTCACTCAAACTATCAATGTTCAAGATACAACTGCACCGGTAATCGCTGCATTGCCTGCTGATTCAACCATTGACTGTTCGGTAACACCTGAGTTCGCTCTAGCCACTGCAACGGATGCCTGTGGTTCTGACGTCACACTTACTTTTGAGGACGTGACTACTCCTGGTGCTTGTGAAGGTGAGTATTCAATTACTA
>NZ_JALKAU010000014.1:0-200 GCF_023015735.1 Gelidibacter sp. F63206 | reverse complement strand
GATGCATCAGCGGTAAACACAGCCGTGGTGGGCACATATACCGTAACTTATAACGTAATGGATGCCGAAGGAAATTCTGCAACAGAAGTTACCAGAACCGTTAATGTAGTCGATAACACTGATCCAACCATTACGCTTACGGGCGCTAATCCGCAAGAGATTGAGGCTTGTGGTACATATACAGAACTTGGTGCCACTGC
>NZ_JALKAU010000013.1:0-215 GCF_023015735.1 Gelidibacter sp. F63206 | reverse complement strand
TGTCTGGAAAGTGCGACAGCTGTGACTGCTCTGACGTTTCCCAGTGCACGAAGAAGGGAAACAGCTTGGTCATTGTTGAGACTGAGAAGAGCTACAACACTGTTGTCATGGATGCACCAGCCGCCGAGAACGGCGGAAAGTGCAAATGCGGCACCACCTGCTCTTGCATCGACTGCAAGTGTGGACATTAAGTCCCCTATTCGACAACCAATGGC
>NZ_JALKAU010000012.1:0-283 GCF_023015735.1 Gelidibacter sp. F63206 | reverse complement strand
GACGTGACTACTCCTGGTGCTTGTGAAGGTGAGTATTCAATTACTAGAACCTGGACGGCAACAGATGCCTGTGGAAACGCTTCAACGGCCTCACAAACGATCAACGTTCAGGATACAACTGCACCGGTAATCGCTGCATTGCCTGCCGAATCAACTATTGACTGTTCGGTAACGCCTGAGTTCGCTCAAGCCACTGCAACGGATGCCTGTGGTTCTGACGTCACACTTACTTTTGAGGACGTGACTACTCCTGGTGCTTGTGAAGGTGAGTATTCAATTACTA
>NZ_JALKAU010000011.1:0-212 GCF_023015735.1 Gelidibacter sp. F63206 | reverse complement strand
TCCGTAACTGATGCCAGTAATAACACGATCAACGTTGTCCAGCTTATTGTCATTGAAGATGTGACCGATCCAACGGCTTCCAATCCCGCAACCATTACTGTAGAATGTGCCGGTGAAGTACCAGCTCCCGATGTCAGCGTGGTCACCGATGAAGCGGACAACTGTCTCGGAACAGTTACCGTGGCCCACGTATCTGATGTTTCCGATGGGAA
>NZ_JALKAU010000010.1:0-334 GCF_023015735.1 Gelidibacter sp. F63206 | reverse complement strand
GGGGGAAATACTGAACTTTACCATAACCCAGGCGAACGTGGACGACAGGGAGCCGCTCAAAAATGAACGTTTTCTGGACAAGATCTATGGAAAGCTATTCGCCGACAAGGGCTACATTGGAAAGAGCTTGATGGAAATGCTATTCATCGATGGCGTACAGCTGATCACATCCATCAGGAACAACATGAAGAACTCGCTGATGACAATGTCGGACAAAATATTGCTGAGAAAACGATCGGTCATAGAAACGGTCAACGACGAACTAAAGAACATCTGCCAAATAGAGCACTCGAGGCACAGAAGCTTCGGGAACTTTTTGGTAAATATCATCACA
>NZ_JALKAU010000001.1:0-274 GCF_023015735.1 Gelidibacter sp. F63206 | reverse complement strand
AGGTTCGCTTTCGCTCATCTCTTTTATCAATACCTGACAGATCAAGTCTGCCTTTTCTTCTCTCGCTTCACACAAACAAATTACTTTGGATGCATCAGAAAAGTGGTTTGGAACCGGCTCCTATAAGCAGATTCCGGTGGGTCGGATCCACCATCTTATAAATAGTTACGTGAAGCTTATGCTTCACTCACAGCACACGTCGAGTAGGAAAAGGGAGTTTCACCCTTCCCCTCTCACAGAACCGTACGTGATAGTCTCCCATCATACGGCTCTT